>JARRNE010000479.1:931-4121 GCA_037385305.1 Chromatiaceae bacterium
CGGCTGCGCGAGGCGCTGGCGCGGTTGAATGCGGCGCTGCCGGCCGAGGCGCTGGAGGATGCCTTCCGTAAGCTCACTCGCCTCGAAGGGGCGGACCTGGTCCAGCGCAACCGCGCCCTGCATCGCTTGCTGGTGGACGGTGTGACGGTCGAGTACCGCACGCCTGAAGGAGAGATCCGCGGGGCGCAGGTGCGGGTGGTCGACTTCGACGATCAGGCGAACAACGACTGGTTGGCGGTGAGCCAGTTCAGCGTGACCGAGAACAAGCACAGCCGGCGGCCGGACTTGGTGCTGTTCGTCCATGGCCTGCCGCTCGGGGTGCTGGAGCTGAAGAATGCGGCTGACGAGGACGCCACGATCTGGACGGCCTTCCGGCAGATCCAGACCTACAAGGCCGACATCCCATCGCTGTTCGCGACCAATACCGTGCTGGTCGTATCCGACGGGGTCCAGGCCCGGGTCGGCACCCTGACCGCGGGGCGCGAGTGGTTCAAGCCCTGGCGCACCGTGACCGGCGAGTCTCTCGCCGATCCTCATATGCCGGAGCTGCAGGTGGTGATCGAGGGCCTGCTGGCGCCGCAACGTTTTGCGGACCTGGTTCGGGACTTCATCGTCTTCGAGGACGACGGGGGCGGGCGGGTGGTCAAGAAGATGGCCGGCTACCACCAGCTCCACGCCGTTCGGGTGGCCGTCGGGGAGACGCTGCGCGCCGCGGAGCTGGCGCGTCGCGACTGGCAGGCGGAGGAAGGCGCGGGCTACGAGTCCGGCCGCCGATCGGGCGGGAAACCCGGGGACCGGCGGATCGGGGTGGTCTGGCACACCCAGGGCTCGGGGAAGAGTCTGACCATGGCCTTCTACGCCGGGCGCATCATCCGCGAGCGGGCGATGGAGAATCCGACGGTCGTGGTGCTCACCGACCGCAACGACCTCGACGACCAGCTCTTTGGCACCTTCTCGCGCTGCCAGGACCTGCTCCGCCAGCCGCCGGTGCAGGCCGAGAGTCGGGCGCACCTGCGCGAGCTGCTGTCGGTCGCCGCGGGCGGCGTGGTGTTCACCACGATTCACAAGTTCTTTCCGGAGGAGAGGAGCGACCGTCACCCGACCCTCTCGGAGCGCCGCAACGTCGTGGTGATCGCCGACGAGGCGCACCGCAGCCAGTACGACTTCATCGACGGCTTCGCCCGCCACATGCGCGACGCCCTGCCGCACGCCTCGTTCATCGGCTTCACCGGTACGCCGATCGAGCTGGCAGACGCCAACACCCGCGCCGTATTCGGCGACTACATCAGCGTCTACGACATCCAGCGGGCGGTCGAGGATGGCGCCACGGTCCCGATCTACTACGAGAGCCGGCTGGCGAAGCTCGCCCTGGATGAGGCCGAGCGGCCGCGGATCGACCCCGATTTCGACGAGGTCACCGAGGGCGAGGAGATCGACCGTAAGGAGAAGCTCAAGAGCAAGTGGGCCCAGCTCGAGGCCATCGTGGGGGCGGAGAAGCGAATCGCCCTGGTGGCTCGGGACATCGTGGAACACTTCGAGCGGCGTTGCGAGGCCATGGAGGGCAAGGCCATGGTGGTGTGCATGAGCCGGCGGATCTGCGTCGACCTGTACCGCAAGCTCGTCGAGCTGCGGCCCGAGTGGGCCAGCGAGGAGGACGACCAAGGGGCGATCAAAGTGGTGATGACGGGCTCGGCCTCCGACCCGGCCGACTGGCAGCCGCACATCCGCAACAAGACGAGGCGTGAGGCCCTGGCCAATCGCTTCCGCAATCCGGCCGATGCGCTTCGGCTCGTGATCGTGCGCGACATGTGGCTGACCGGGTTCGATGCGCCGGCCCTGCACACCATGTACGTGGATAAGCCGATGCGCGGGCATGGCCTGATGCAGGCGATCGCGCGGGTGAACCGGGTGTTCAGGGACAAGCCCGGCGGGCTGGTCGTCGACTACCTCGGGCTGGCCCCCGAGCTCAAGCAGGCGATGGCGACTTACACCGAGAGCGGCGGCACCGGGCGAACGGCGCTCCCGCAGGAGGAGGCCGTCGCCGTAATGCTGGAGAAGTACGACATCTGCTGCGGCCTGTTTGGCTCTTTCACGACGCCCCAAGGGGTCGTCGGGGGCTTCGACTGGTCGTTGTGGACCACGGGAACGCCCCAGGAGCGGCTTCGACTGCTCCCCCCGGCGCAGGAGCACATACTCGCCCAGGAGAACGGCAAGGACCGATATCTTTGCGCGGTGCGGGGGCTGTCGCAGGCGTTTGCGCTGGCCGTTCCCCACGAAGAGGCGCTGCGCATCCGCGACGACCTGGCCTTCTTCCAGGCAGTGCATGCGGTGCTCGGCAAGCGTGCGCCCGGGGAGGCGCGCTCGGACGAGGAGCTAAACTACGCCGTGCGCCGGATCATCGCGCGTGCCGTGGCCCCCGACGGCGTCGTCGACATCTTCGCCGCGGCGGGACTCGAAAGGCCCGACATCTCGATACTGTCGGACGAGTTCCTGGCCGAGGTACGTGGGATGCCCCAGCGCAACCTGGCGGTCGAGCTGCTCCGCAAGCTCCTGAAGGGCGAGCTGGTTACCCGGCGCCGCAAGAACATCGTTCAGGCTCAATCCTTCGCCGAGATGCTGGAGCGAACCATCCTCCGCTATCAGAACCGGGCGATCGAGGCGGCGCAGGTCATCGAGGAGCTGATCGCGCTCGCTAAGGAGATGCGGGCCGCGTCCGAGCGCGGCGAAGTGCTTGGCCTCAGCGAAGACGAGCTGGCCTTTTACGACGCCCTCGAGACGAACGACAGTGCGGTGAAGGTGCTGGGCGACGAGACCCTCCGCGATATCGCCCGCGAGCTGGTCGAGACGGTGCGCAAGAACGTGACCATCGACTGGACATTGCGCGAGAACGTCCGGGCGCAGCTACGGGTTTACGTCAAGCGCATCCTGCGCAAGCACGGCTACCCGCCGGACAAGCAGGAGAAGGCGACACAGACGGTGCTGGAACAGGCGGAGCTGTTGTCCGAGGGTTGGGCGACCGCTTGATCTCGTGCTGAAGGGCGCGACTCTCGCCCCTTAGGGCAGGTCCTGCTGCCAACGATCGGCCGCCTCGTCGTCGCTGCCTCGGGTCTCCACCCAGCGCTCGCCACTCTCTGTGACCTCCTTCTTCCAGAAGGGCGCCTGCGTCTTCAGGTAGTCGATCAGGAGCTCG
>JARRNE010000480.1:0-5180 GCA_037385305.1 Chromatiaceae bacterium
CAGCAGCTCCAATAGATGGTCCTTCTGGGTCTCCCGGCTTGCAGTGCGCTCCTGCTCGAGACGCCGCTCCTGCTCGTCCCCCAGCCGGGCGTTCGCCTCACGCATGGCGTCGAAGAGGGCGCGAAACTCGTCGAGCGCCGTCTTGAATTGACGCGATTCCAGCTTGACCTCGGTTCTGAGCGCGGACACCTCGGCCAGCAGGGTAAAGAGGTCCGGTACCGGCGTCGCGGCGTCTGCTTCCTCGGTCTCGCCCGCGCTCTCGATGTCGTCCAGATACGCCCTGAAGCGTGCTGTGAGCGCCTCCTTTACGACCTCTTCCATCAGTCCTCACCCCGCAGCAGGGCAGTAAAGAGGGCGGCCTCCGGACGCCGGGACGGCCCGATGGGCACCGCTCGGTCCAGCAGGTCCGACGGCTCGGGAGGCGAGGTGTCGAACAGCTCATGCGCAAGGCGGGCACGCTCGGTGCGCAGGGCCTCGTAGGCCGCCCGCAGGGCCTCGAACCGCCGCGGGTCCCGGTCCGGCGGACAGCGCTTGATGCCTTGGAGGTAGGCCGTCTCGACGGCCGAATCATCCGCATCCTCGCCGATGCCGAGGATCAGGTAAGGATCACTCACGAGAATAGATCCAGCTGGTCGGCTGAGGGGTCGTCCTGATCCGAGCCGCCTTCCCGGGGCGTCTCCTCTGGACTCTCGCGTCCGCTGCTGCGCCGCGGCGGCGGACGCGGGGCGGGGGGAGCCATGTCCGGCGCGCCGATGTCTCCCACGGCATCCATGGCGGACGCCAGAGCTTCCATCACCGCCGGCTTGCCGAACCGGCGTTCCAGCTGCTTCAGCTCGCGCCTCAGTTGGGGCGGCAATCCGAGCATGTCGAACGCCCGGTCGAGTCCGATGGCGTCGATAAGGGTGGCGAGCACCTCTCCGTTACTCAGGTCCGGGAGGCCCCCGGCTCCGGTGGCAGGTGGCGGCGAGAACGACGGTGACCCTATCCCGAATGGGGCGTGCTCTGCGAGGATGTCCCTGATGCGCAGGACGGTTCGCGTGTCTCCGGCCTGGCTGGCGCGGTCAAGGGCCACCTCCAGACGGACGAGGCTGTTGAGCGACCGGCCGTCGTAGCCGTTGGGGTATTTGGCTTCGAAGGCGTGGAGCTCGAACACGGGCTCCCCGCGCCAACGCTTGAGGGCGGCTTGGGCCACGCGCAGGCGCACCTGATGCAGCCCGCAGCGGCGCAGGATATCGCAGGCTGCCTCGATTTCGCCGCGGGAAAGGGAGGCCCAGGGGGCGTTGGTGAGCGCCTGAGCAAGATACGCCCCCAGCTCGCGGGAGATCTTGCCCCCGTTGTCGGCGTGGGCGCGAAGCCGTGCAAGCGCCCCCAGCAGGTCGTCCCGAGCTGGTGAGGAGGGCGCGCTCAGGCCGAGCCGCTTCATCAGGGTGCGGGGCGGAACCTTGACCGCGTCGCCGGCCAGGGCGAAGGCGAGCAGGGCGGAGAGTCCGTCGCCGAGACGCCCGATCAGGTCCCTCAATGCAGAGCCATCGACCGCCCCATCGTCGAGCAGCATGACAAGGGCGGCGTGAAGATCGACCTGGTCGCGGGCTTGGCTGCCGCGCACCCATTCCCCCGCGTGGTCGATCTCCTTGCGCGCCAGGTCGGATCGATGCCGGATGATCTGCTTGCGGGCATGTGCCAGGTGGGCGCCCACGAGCCGGTCTCGAACGCCGGTGTTGATGGGATCCAGGGTGAGGATGTCGCGGGCGATGGCGGACGCCTTCTTGAAGGAGCCGCTGTCCAGCGCCGTGTCGAGCGCCGCCCCCAGGACCCCCAGGTCCTTTGGCCAGGCGGCGCTCGCAAGGTCCAGCAGACGACGGACGTCCTTGAGCTGCCGGCCGCGCCGGTAGTACTCAACGAGGCGCAGGTAGGTATCGCGGTCGTCCGGGTCCCAGGCCAGACTCGACTCCACTTGGTTGGCGACCAGCCGGTCGAGATCCCCCGGGAAATCGGAAGGGGTCATGGTCCCGAGGACGTCGTCAACCCGATCGCAGCGGCGCAAGGCAAGGGCGATGCCTTCCTCCATCAGCTGACGTGCGTACGCGTCCCAGTGCTCCCAGGTGCTCCAGAGATCCGATCCGGTCTCAGCCTTCCAGGCGGCAACCAGGGCTGCCTCCTGCTTGGTGGCGGGATGGGCACCCGTGGCGCTGACCCACTTGAGGCTCGCCGGAAAGCCGGCGATCAGCAGGCGCAGCCCCCGGCGGCGGACCCACTGCTCCCCAAGGGCCGCCCGGTGCCGGTCCATGATGCGCAGCAGGGCCTCCGGCCGGGGGCTTGGTCCGAGGCGACTGAGCTCGTCCCATAGGGCGACGCGCTCGAGGGGCCAACCCCGCAGCGCACAGGCGAAGCGGGCCGTCGCCTTGCCGGCCCCGTGCAGTGCTGCCATGAACTTCTGATCCGACAGCAAGGCAAGCTCAGCGGCGCGTCTGAGGCACGTAAAGGCCGAGTCCTGCGGGACGCGCGCGAGCAGTCCGGCCGCCTCGTCCGGCTGTCCCGGCAGGCGCTGCAGCGCCTTCAATATCTGGACCCAATCCCGGTACGGGGAGCGAAAGGGTATAGCTCGCAGGGAGGCTTGCAGTGCTGTGTCGTCCCCCGTGCAGTAGGCCGCAAGCGCCGAGCGTGCCGCTTCCCCATGGAGCACTACGGGGTCATCCGCCGGCAGCCGATCCGCAATACCGGCCTCTCCCGCGACCCAACGGGCGGCAAGCATCGGACGCAGACGATCGACCTCGGCGGGTGGGATGGCCCCGGGGTTGCGGACCAGGTTGAGCACAGGCTCGGGCTGGCCCATCCGCAGCAGAAGCGCGACCTGATCCGGATGGAAGGCGTTACCCTCTCCGAGAGCCGCCCGATTCTCCCAGATCGCCAAGGCCTCCTTCAGCATGCCCTTGGCCGTCAGCTCATGAGCGCGGCCGACGTAGGCATCGGCGAGCCCGGAGCGCCACTCCGCGCGATCTTCGAGCTTCAGGAGCTGCTTGAACGCGGCGATGGCGTCGCGGAAACGCCCCGCGGACAAGTCCTCCGCTGCCTTCACCCCCAAGGCTTCCGGTGAGAGCGCAGCGGCCTTTGGGGTCGTACGGGATGTTTGTCGCCTGTGTTTCTTGGACATTCAGGAGAGGGTGGTGTGGGCCTTCCGCAGAAATATGTCCGCCAGTTTACCGCGTCGATTGGCCGAGCGCTCGCAGGCAAAACACGTGCCTATGTAGCCGCATCCCCTGCATGCGACGTTTCGGTCCGCTGGGATGGCCGTTCGGGCCGGATCAGCATCGTCGCACCGCCATGACGCGCATGTCCGTGCACCGATGTCGGTACCGCTCATGGAGCTCCTGCGGACAATGGCTCGCGTAATTCAGGTAATCGTCGCAGTAGACAGTCTCACAATCGGCGTCGGCAAAGACCTCTTCGATTCTCTCCCATTCGATATGATCGTCCGGCCACACGTGAATATCTCCTTCCGGCATGTAGCGTGGGTTGATGAGCCGCCGAAGCCGGCGGACCTTCCGCTTCAACCAGGGGGGGCGGGTTGTGCCCGCGTTCGCGCGCTGCTGCTTGGCAAGGCGGACAAATTCCCTGTAGTCGGCGCTACGGCTCCAATAGTCCGCGTTGTGCTCATGGTCGATGAAGACAACGCCGCCACGCTTGGTGACCCGAATGAGCTCGCGTACGGCTGTCAGATAGTCCGGTATGTGGTGCAGCACGGAGTAGGCCGCGGCCACGTCGAACGTCTCATCCGCGATGTTGGAGAGGTCCTCCCCGTTCAGTCTCAGGGTCTCGGACAATCCAGTCGCCCCGGGGCGGGCTTTGATCAACTCCAAGAAGCGCGGAGCAACGTCCGCCGAGACGGTGTGAAGGCCAAGCTCCAGAAAGTGGTGCGTCAGATTTCCGCTGCCACAGCCGAAATCCAGTGCCCGCACCGGCTCCCCGTCGCTGCGAATGGCGTCGGTCGCGATCGTGAGCGCGCAACGCAGACGCTCCTGTTCAATCGAATTGAAGATGTCGCCATGGAGGGCATCGTAGTGCGAGGCGAGTCTGTCGTGTACGGCGATGTTGTGCCGGATAGGGCGGCTGACGGACATAACTGAGGCTGTTTGAAACCCTGCCTTGGATTCGGTGGACTGGAACCTAACCGGGGCTGCGGACTGCGTCAATCCGGCCAGGGCCGACTCCGACCATCGCTGACGTTCGGTGCAGCGCTGTTGCGCCTGCGGCAAAAGGCCCACGGGAAGTCTTTGCGGATGGCGAATACGGCCGTCTGGTGCCAGTGGGCGAGCAGGAAGCCTTGGCTGTGGCGATCCTGGATACCCTCGATGAAGAGCCAGGCCGACAGAAGCTCCAACGACGCGCCGCGGAGCTCTCGGTCGAGCGCTCTGGGTATCGGTATCGGGAAACGCTGGGTTAGCTTGGCCCCGGGGTTGCGCCGACCTGACCCGCCTCGGAGATTTCAGGTCTCTTTCTCAACGAGCCCCCAAGGTCGGACCCATGCTGTCCAGAGAACCGTCGCTCGCTTCGATCCGCCAGGACGACGACCAAATCAAGTTTGCGCTGTAAGAAACGGATGCGACCCCTTTTCCGTGCTTCCGAGATATCCGTCGACCGTCGCGCGGGAGCGACAGCACGACCCGTTACGACGAGCAGCGGTACCGAGTGCCGGAAGGAGACCGGGACTGTCGTCCCTCGACTCATTGATCAAAAAGGGCACGGGCGATCGCATGGCCTAGGCATTGCTACCAGGAAATACAAGACGCACCCGGACGAGACGAAGTGCGACACCACCGATTCCTGGAGATTCCATCCCGGTCGGTTCGCATGACGCCTTCGCCCTCGTCGGGCCGTCTGAGCACAACGACGACTAGCGGACTTGAGGAGACACAGTTGCCCAAAGCGCTGGGGTACCGGCGCGGAGATCAACGCCCATGAGGGCTCGATACGAACGGCGCGATTCCGTGTTCGGCCAAACGAGCGATATCGCTGATGGCCGTACCCCAACCGAGCGGAATTTCCAAACGGTGGCGAATGCAGGCACCGCCCAACCCCAGGACTCGTACCCATGTCTGTCTCAAGCGATCCGGTACCTGGCGCTAGTTACGCGAGATGATGAGCTGAACGCCGGCGAGCTTAACCCGGACCGCCTGGCGGCC
>JARRNE010000481.1:0-3167 GCA_037385305.1 Chromatiaceae bacterium
GGCAACGTCTCATTGCGTTCTCCCATCAGAGGGACGTGGGCGATACGTTCTCAGAGGACTTGGCGGTGCGCTTCATGGATGCGTATCGGCTTCGCGCCGAGGAGGCCATCGAGCCAAAGGAAGGTTGGCGAAGGCATGTGGTGTTCTGTATTCGGGTGCTTGCGGCTTTCGCGCGTGACGGTCGTATTGAGCGCTGCCGCACCAACATGCAAAAGCTCCAGATCCCGCCCGCGATGAAGAAGCCCCTGTGTGACTACGAAGTCTATGGTAGGGGTCGGCTTTACCTTCGACCCTCCACCCTCTCCGTGCGGATTCGAGAGCTGGCGATATTCCTCGGCTTCCTCGGCACGAGAAATCTCCAGGCCCTGGATCAGCTGCAGCCGGCCGATCTCAGCGCTTTCGTCATGTGGCGCCCGCACCTGCAACCGAAAACCATCTCCCGGATCGTCTCCGATGTCCGCTCATTTCTGAAGTTCCTCACGCTGAAAGGGATTCTGCAGCGGGATCTCAGCGCTGTGCTGCCGACGATTCGGGTACCCCGGGATGCCACCATCCCCTCGGTCTGGGACCCGGAGCTCCTCGCCAGGCTCCTGAAGGCCGTCGATCGCAGCTCCCCGAAAGGCAAGCGCGACTACGCCATTCTCTTGCTTGCCTGCCGCCTGGGAATGCGATTGGGAGACATCCGGGCGCTGCGACTCGAGAACCTCAACTGGGAGGCGGCTACCATCGACATCATTCAATCCAAGACCGGCGCACCGTTACAGCTGCCCCTGAGCGAGGAAGTCGGCGAGGCCTTGATCGATTACCTGCGGGCCGGCCGCCCGCAGACAGACCGCCGCGAGGTGTTCCTCAAGCTGACCCCGCCTTTTGCGCCGTTCAGCGAAAACAATAATCTCTACCAGATCGTCACGCACTGGAGGGAGTTGGCCGGGATCGCATTTCGGGGCAAACACCGCCATGGTCTGCACTCACTGCGGCACACCTTGGCCACAGAGCTGCTCCGGGCGGAAACGCCGTTTCACGTCATTTCCGACATTCTCGGGCACGCCACCACGGCCTCGACGTTGATCTACGCGAAGGCCGATGTGGAAGCGTTGCGCAGTGCCGCCTTGGACACCGAGGAGATGGCCCATGGCGAGTGAACATGCGGAGGCCCGGTTCCGGAGCGCGCTCGCGCCGCTCATGGAGCAGTTCATTCAGGAAAAACGCGCCTGTGGTTACCGCTATTGTGAAGCTGCGCGGACGCTGGCAGGTTTTGATCGGTTCCTGTTGGATCAGGCGTTACCGCCCGGAGATCTGCCTTGGTCCGTCACCGGGGAGTGGCTTGTCAAGCAGCCCCACGAGAGCGCGAACACGCATCGACACCGCATCTCCGTCGTCCGTCAGCTCACTCTGTTCCTCTGCCGGCAAGGCTATCGGGCTGATGTGCCGAATGCATTGCTGGGAGCGAGGAAGGAGGCCGAATTCTCCCCCCGAATCCTGACGCGTGCCGAGGTGGGGAAGCTGCTTCAGGCCGTCGATCAGCTGACACCGACCGCACGCTCCCCGTTGCGCCACATCATTATGCCCGAGGTCTTTCGTCTGCTCTGCGGTTGCGGTTTTCGCCTCGGCGAGGTCTTGCGTCTGCGCCTCGCCGACGTGGACCTCCAACAGGGCATCCTAACGGTGCGCGACGGCAAGTTCGGCAAAGATCGGCTGGTTCCTCCCGCCCCGGCGTTGGTGCTGCGCCTGCGCAAGTATGCCGAGCACTTCGGAACGCGTCCGCCTGAGGCGTTTTTCTTCCCGTCGCCACACGGCGGACCGTTGTGCCTCAGAACGGTGTACTCCTGGTTCCGAAAACTGTTGCTTCAGTGCGGCATTCCGCATGCCGGGCGCGGCAAAGGACCGCGCGTCCACGACCTTCGTCACGGATTTGCCGTCCACACCCTCCTGCGCTGGTACCAGGAGGGCGCCGATCTGGAGGCGAAGCTACCGCTGCTGGCGACCTACCTTGGTCATCGATCGCTTGCAGGGACGCAGCACTATCTGCACCTCACCGCCGAGCTCTTCCCGGAGATCACGGCGCGCACCAACGCCGCCTTTGGCGATGTGATCCCGCGGAGGATCGCACCATGAAGCCGACCGACTTCTCCGTGCAGGTGACCCGCTTCCTGACCCATTACCTGGCCGGACAACGCAATCTGAGCCCGAACACCATCAAGGCCTACCGCGACGTCTTCACGCTGCTGCTGCGGTACTGCCGCGACGTCCGTGGCATGGCGCTGGAACGCCTGTCCCTCGCCGATATCGACGCGCCGCTTGTCGAGGCGTTCCTCGATCACCTGAGCAACGACAGGCACGCCTCGATCCCCACCCGGAACCATCGCCTCGCGGCCTTGCATGCGTTTTTCCGCTATGTACAGTCGGAAGTGCCGGAGCATCTTCTGCAGTGCCAGCAGATCCTGGCGATCCCACTGCGGCGCCATGCCCGCCCCATCGTTGGCTATCTCTCCAAGGAGTACCTTGCCGAGATCCTCGCCCAGCCTGATCTGTACTCGCAATTGGGCCGCAGAGACGCCGTCTTGTTGAGCCTGCTCTATGATACCGGCGCGCGTGTCCAGGAGTTGGTCGACCTGAGCGCCGGCGATGTTCGCTTGGACCCACCCCCACAGGTTCGCCTGATGGGCAAGGGGCGGAAGATGCGCGCCGTGCCTTTGATAGACCCGACGACGGAAATCCTGCGCACGTATCTACGCGAAAATGCTCTGGACCGCCCGGAGCATTTCGATCGCCCGCTCTTCCAGAATCGACAGGGGGGACGCTTATCGCGCTCAGGCGTCCGCTATATCCTGGAAAAATACGTCGGGGCCGTGCGCAAGATCCATCCCGGCTTCACGCAGCCGGTGAGCCCGCACAGTTTTCGACACACGAAGGGAATGCATCTTCTGCAGAGTGGCATTTCGCTCGATGTCATCCGCGACTTTCTCGGCCATGCGGATGCGAAAACGACGGAGATATATGCGCGAGCGAACCTCGAGATGAAACGCAAGGCGCTGGAGAAGGTCGCGGGCGACACCCCGCTTTCTCCGATCCCCTCCTGGAAGCAGGACGAAATGCTCCTAGAGTGGTTGCGCTCGCTCTAGCGGAGTAGGTGGCCTCGCCATTTCCTGACCGCAGCCCACCCCATC
>JARRNE010000482.1:0-3167 GCA_037385305.1 Chromatiaceae bacterium
CGGGTGGCCTGTTCGGTCATGGCGGCTGGATTGGATGTCGGGATGCTGCGCCAGCGAAGCGGCGCGTATGCCTAGCTGGGGTGCAAAGATGGGAGCAGGCAAGGGGATCTCAACCGACAGCAGCGCTAACGGCCATGGCGTCAGCGCCACCCCAGAGAATGCAAGTCGCCGCCCCCATGACCGTTTCCCTTACCCTGGCCCTCTCCCAAGCGGCGAGAGGATTTGGAGCGCGCTGCGCGCGAGGTTCACTGTATCGCCTCAGGTGCCTCGGACTCGGTCGTAATAGCGCGCGCGGTACAGGAGCCGCGGGTGTCCACCGTCCTCGAACCCGCTGCGGGTATGCAGCATGTTGTTGCCGATGAGTCCCCACCCGGCCTCCAAGCGGCCCTGAAAGCGCCATTGGGTCTTGCCGTAAAGGACGGATCGGAGGAATCCGAGCGCCTCGATGGTCAGCGGGTCGTCGCGCCACCGTATGTTCCGCTTGCGGTCCGTGTAGCGCATGTGGAGGTGTCCGTCTGCCTGCAGCGAGAAGACCGGCCCCGGTCGGTCCGGATGAAGCTCTTCACCCTCCGGGGCGCTTGCGGGGATGGTCATGGCCTCCGGATGCATCAGCGCGCGCACGTATTCGGGATTCTCGTCCCGGATCAGAATGTAAGCGATCTCGTGGTCCAGCAGCTCATTCTCCCCCCCGACCTCCGCCGGCTGAACACAGTGCAGAATGAATCCGCGGATCTGGTGATCCGGGGCGTTGTAGTAGCCGTCCGTATGCCAGGCGATCGGCCGGTTACTGTAGGGAATATAGCCCTGATGCAGGGCATCGGACTGGACCTTGAGGGAGGTGATCGCGTCTTCGTCTGCGCCCCGGTTGTGATCCAGTCGGCTCAGACCGAGCTGCTCGCCTAAAGCGCGAACCATCGCTTTGTCAGGGTCGCTGCCGAGGCGGCTCCTGTAGATCGCCATGTTGGCGCGTCGGCACCGGTCGAGGATGGCCGCCTTCTCGCCGGGCGAGAGCCGGCGCGGATCCTCGACCGGAACCATGATATCGGCAAGAGAGGACGGATAGCGGGCAAGCTTCTCTTCTCGCCACCGACCGTAGGCTTCCTGACTGTCAAGATCGAAAGGGGAAGGGTGGGCACAGCTCATGAGTGAACAGCCTCGAAACTGAATCCGGCAGCAGACCAGAGACAAATAGGGGGCTTTGGAGCTGCCGACGCGCCAAAGAGACTCCGCGGAGCCGTGACCGCCACGATCCCATAACAGGGTCCGCGCCGCAACGGCGGCTAGTGCCCTGCCTGCAACGGCTCTACGCCGCCCAACCGAAGACTGACGCCGTAGGATTTTTCCGCTCCCGCACTCAACGACTTAGCGCAGAATCAACCGCTTATCGTCTACCTTTGTCTAGCGTTATCTTCCCCGAGTGCAGTACTCTGTCACTTACAGAAATACGACCGCGCCCCTCTGCCCCTGGCATACGCCCGGCCGTCTGCTATGGTTGTAGTTTTCGGAAGACCACAGAGGCGGGGAGGAGGCGATGTCCTATGTGGAACAGTTGCAGCGGCTCACGGTGATCGAGCGTGACCTGGCGCAGGCGTACCTTCGGCTCGACGCGATGGATGGCGAGATTTTCGACAGAACGCTAGTGCCGCTCCTCGCCCAACTCTACGGTGCTCATGAGATGTTGTGCCGCTCATCCGCCCGCCGTGTCCGAGCTAACCCTCCCCGACCGGCGTAGCTCACACACCGTCCCCTCTCTGCCCCCGAACGAGCAAGCCCGCCGAAGCGGGGTCGCGGGCTGTTTGATGTGTAGCCGAGGCGGATGCCGTTCTCCGACTTTTCGTGGCTCCTACTTTTTCCCGACCGGCAGGCGCACCACACGCTGGCCGCGCGCGGCGCGTCCCTCGATGAGCCCCGAGACATAGGAGCCCCCGCAGGATACGTGCAAAAGTCGCCATGTACTGGACTTGAGCTGGTCAGCATCTGTAGGAGGCCGTCGGACTTGGGAGTGATCGAGTGCGCCTGTGGGAGGGCGTCAGAACCAAAGGGCTGGCAGTGACACAGCATACCTTTCGCATTGGAGGAGAAGACGAAATGATTAATACAGTGATTTTGAAGCGAATCATCGTTGTCGTTTTGGGTGCAGTCATGTTTACGGATATTGGAACCGCCTACGCGTTTGACATATGCAAGAACATGTTCGAAAGGATGAATCAGTTAGAACGGAGGGGCGACTATGGAGACCGCGAAGGCTACTACGGAGATCCCTGGGGTGGCCCGAGCTATGGCTACCGTGGAGGTCGCGGCTATGGCTATGGCTATGGCTCGCCGGGCTACGGTTATAGTGGTCCACCAGCCTACGGGTACATGGGGCCAGCATACTCTGGGCCGCAACCCGAAACGGATGCCTTACAGGCACAGATTTACCAACTCGAGCTGCGCCTCGAGAAACTGGAAAAAGCTCTGATCCATCAATCCTCCCAACAGCAAACCGGGCCAACCGACCCCGGCACGCAGTAGATGGCGCGAGAGGAGGGGATGTGCGGGTCGGTTTTCCAGGGTTGGTGCTTGGGGTCGGGCCCTTCGTCCGCTTCTCCAATGACGAAGGTCCGAGCCAGATTGGCACAGTAGCCCTGGACCTGAGGCGTCAGATCGATAACGACGAGGTCTCCGCGCTTGATGGGCTCGCGCGTTGTGGTACCCGGCACTCCCGGCCCAAAACCAATGGGGCCGTGTTAAAGATGGGATAACGCAACAGAACCGCCGGCACACACGCACGCGGCGAGGTCGTCGCGACGCCGCGTCGGGCCGGCCGACAGTGGCATGATGCGATTCAGGTCCCCCCAAGAAGAGGCTCGCTCATGGCCAACGAACGCCCGGATCAGTACCAGGACATCCGCGAAGCGGTGCGCGCGCTGTGCGCGCAGTTTCCCGACCAGTATTTCCGCAAGATCGACGAGGAGCGCGGCTACCCGGAGGCCTTCGTCGACGCACTGACAAAGGCGGGCTGGCTGGCGGCGCTGATTCCCGCCGACTACGGCGGCTCGGGGCTGGGGCTCGCCGAAGCCTCCGTGATCATGGAAGAGATCAACCGCAGCGGCGGCAACTCCGGCGCCTGCCACGGCCAGATGTACAACATGGGCACGCTGCTGCGCCATGGCTCGCAGGCGCAG
>JARRNE010000483.1:0-4379 GCA_037385305.1 Chromatiaceae bacterium
TGCGGGCGACTGCCGGCACGTGGTGCTCAAGGCCAAGGAGCTTCAGGTCCTGCGCCCCCACGGCCACATCCTGCGTACCGGCGGTGCGCTGACCCCGGACGAGGCCGCCATGACGTCCACCGCCTGGATGGCGGTGGTCTTCCACTCGATGGTGACCCAAGGGCATGTGAGCATCAACCGCTTGCTTTCGACCGTTCGCAGCTATCTGGGGCTCTTCCGGTCCCAGGGTCAGCGGCTCTTCGTCCAGCTCGGGGCCGTTTGGCGGCTGCTGGATGTGCCCTCCGCGTTCGAGATGACCCCCCAGGCCTGTCGGTGGTACTACAGGTACGCCGAAGGGCTGATTCGCATCGAGAGCCGGGCCTCGGTGGACCGCCACGAGCTGTGTCTGTCGGTGGACGTGCTTTCAGGTCCGGGTCTCCGGTTCCTCCTTGTCAACCACGTGGCGATCAACGTCGATGATGGTGCCGACCCGGTGCCGGCGCAGTACGTCGAGGACGGGCAGGGGGCCTTCGTCCGACCGATCCCCGGGAGCGACCTCGGTCGACGGTTCCCCGACGGCGGCTTCGGGCTCGTACCCGCGCCCGGAACCCCGGTCGAGCGGCCCGGGGCCGAGCTGCCCTTCGCGCGCGGTCGGTCGCCCTACCGCACAGGTGCTGCCGAGGTCCCGATGGACGCATTCCTCGGCGGGCTCACCGCGGGGGTCAACCGGTTGGCGGTCACGATATGAACAGTCGAGTCCTGGACGACTTCGAGGATTTGTCGGACTGGGCTGCCATCGCGTCCGGGCAGGCGGAGCTGCGGATCTCCCCGGAGCGGGGGCCGCGGGGCGGGGTGATGCGCCTGGACTTCGATTTCCGTGGGGGCGGAGGCTTCGTGGTCGCCCGCAAGCCCTTCGACCTGACCTTGCCGGAGAGCTACGCCTTCAGCTTCAACATTCGCGGCGAGGGGCCCTGCAACATCCTCGAGCTCAAGCTGGTGGACGGCTCCGACCAGAACGTCTGGCGCTGGCGCGCCGAGCGGTTCGACCTTCCCGACGAATGGCAGCCGCTGCGCGTCAAGAGCAGCCAGATCCCCTTTGCCTGGGGGCCCCTGGGCGGCGGTCGGGCGCGGGCCGTTGCCGCCATCGAGATCGTGATCGCAGCGGGACCGGGCGGGCAAGGCACGATCTGGATCGACGACCTGCGCCTGGAGGACACTAGCTACTATCTGACCCCGTTGGTCGAGGCGACCAGTGCGCTGCCGGGCTGGGAGCCTCTGCATGTCTGCGATCCGTCCCCCGAGACCCGCTGGCGCAGCTCGGCCACGCACGCGCCCCAGCACGTCACCATCGATTTTCAGTGCGAGCGGGAGTACGGCGGGCTGATCATCCGGTGGGAGCGCGATCGGCGTCCCCGCGCCTTCAGCCCGCGCAGCCGCGCGGGTTCGGTATCGTCTCGGTGGAGGTTCAGCCCTACGAGTTTTCGGCCTCCCGCAACGACTTGCTGAGCGTGGTGGCCCGGCGCGCCCACACCGGTCTCTACCCGAAATATCTCCTTGGACGCCAGACCTATTGGACTCCGGTGGGGACTGGCGAGGACGTCACCCAGGCCCTGTGCAACGAGGAGGGCATGGTGGAGGTCGACAAGGGGGCCTTCTCTATCGAGCCCTTTCTCTGGGTGGACGGCGGATTGATCACCTGGGCCGACGTTGCCCTGGCCCAGAGCCTGGAGCAGGACGCGCTGCCGATTCCCTCCGTGGAGTGGGGGGTCAGCGACCTGACCCTGGGCACGACTGCGTTTGCGACCGGCCCCAGCGGCGATTCCACGCTCTGGATTCGGTACCGGCTGGAGAACCACTCGGACACAGCCCGGCAGCTGACCCTGTTTGCGGCGATCCGCCCCCTCCAGGTCACCCCGACCTGGCAGCACTGGCACGGCTTCGGCGGTGTCTGCCGGATCGGCGAGCTGGCCTGGCGGGGCGGGGCCGTATGGGTCGACCGGCACAAGCAGATTCTCCCGCTCACTCCGCCCAGCGGGTTCGGCGCGGCCACCTTCGCCCAGGGCGGGATCACCGAGCACCTCTGGCGGGGTGAGCTGCCGCACCAGGACGCCGCGACGGATACCTTCGACCAGGCCTCCGGGGCGCTGCGGTTCGATCTGGATCTGCCGCCGCGCGCCGCCCGGGAGGTCTACCTGGCAGCTCCCTTCGGCGAGGCGGACCCAGACCGGCCTGCCCCCCATGCTGCCGGCCTGTCGGGTCCGGACCAGCTCACCCGGGCCGTGACCGGCTGGGAGGGCATGCTCGGGGCGCTGGAGATCCGCCTTCCCCCGTGCGCTGCCGGCGTGGTGGAAACCCTCAGGACGGCCGCCGCCCACATCCTCATCAACCGCGACGGTCCCGCCCTGCAGCCGGGGCCGCGCCGCTACTCGCGCGCCTGGATCCGGGACGGGGCCCTCATGGGGGCGGCCCTTGCGCGCATGGGGCTGAGCGCCGAGAGTTGCGCGTTCATCCGCTGGTATGCCGGTTATCAGGCAGTGGACGGCAACCTGCCGGACTGCGTCGACCGGGACGGCTGCGAGTGGCTGCCGGAGTTTGACAGCTGGGGCGAATTCATCTTTGCGGTCATGGACAGCTATCGGTTCAGCGACGACCGGTCTTTCCTCGCCGAGATGTGGCCGGCGGTCCTCAAGTCGGTGGACTATCTGGAGCAGCTGCGCAAGCGGCGCCTGACCCCGGCGTACGAGGCGCCGGACAAGCGCGCCTGCTATGGTCTGCTGCCGGAGTCCATGAGCCACGAGGGCTATATGGCCTACCCGGTGCACGCCTACTGGGACGATTTCTGGGCCCTTCGGGGCCTCAAGGACGCGGCCTCCATGGCCGGGATCCTGGGCGAGCCGGAGGCGTCGCAGCGCATCGCGGCACTGCGGGATGCCTTCCAGGAGAGCCTCTATGCCTCCCTCGACCTGGTCATCCGGAAGAGGGCACTGGACTTCGTGCCCGGCTCCGTGGAGCTCGCCGACTTCGACCCGACGGCGACGGCGATCGCCCTCTCGGTGGCCGACGAGCTGCAACGTCTGCCCCGGCGGGCCATCGACCAGACCTTCGACAAGTATCTGGAGGGATTTCGCGCTCGGGCCGGCGGCGATACCCCTTGGGCCAACTACAGCGCGTATGAGATCCGGATCATCGCCGCCCTGGTCAGACTCGGCCGGCGGCCGGAGGCCCACGAGCTGCTGAGCTTCTTCCTGGCCGACCGGCGCATCCCGCCGTGGAACCAGTGGCCGGAGATCTCCTGGCGGGATCCCCTGGGTCCCAGCTTCATCGGGGACATGCCCCACAGCTGGATCGGCGCCGAGTACGTCCTCGCGGTCCGCAGCCTTTTCGCCTACGAGCGGGAGGCGGATCAGAGCCTGGTCGTCGCGGCGGGCGTCGCCCCGGCCTGGCTGGACGAGGGCGGCGAGGTCGTCGTGCGGAATCTGCCGACCTATTACGGCAAGCTGAGCTACCGGCTGCGCCGGGCGAGCCCGCAGAGCTTGCACCTGCAGCTGTCGGGCGATATGGCGATACCTGCCGGGGGGGTCGTGGTGATGCCGCCGCTCTCGGGTCCCCTCGTGCGAGTCGAGATCAACGGAAGGTCGAACGACGCCTTGGAGCCGGAGCTTGCCGTTTGCAGGGAGTGCCCGGCGGAGATACGGCTCCACTCCTGAGGGCCGACGATCGAGGCTATTTTGGCGGCCCGGACAAGCTCTCCGAGGTCCTTTCGGAGCGGGAGCGCTATCAGGACAGCGCTTAGGCCTGGGCGCGGGGGAGATCGCACCCCTGATCGCTGCCGTGTGGCGTCGATAGCCGGGGCCGCACCCGCCAGCAGCGCGGCGAGGAGGGCGGAGGAGGCGGCCAGCGCGAGACCGCCGGCGCGCACCATCCCTGGCAGAAGGGTACCCCCCGACGAGGAGCGTCAGCGCGGTCAGGGAGAAGCGAAACGGCACCGCGATGGGCGGACCCTGTTCCAGACTCAGGCCAGCGGTGTTGAGCATCGCAGGCGCTAGATCTGCTCAACCCGCCCTGACGGCTCGTCCCCCGACCAGATCAGCAGCTCACAGCCACCGTCCGGCCTTCGACCCGCCAGTGGTGGCCCATCGGCCGCAAGAGCCCGTAGAGGGGGAAGGGCTCGGGCGGCGGGATTCGCCTCCCCCAGTTCGGGAAACAGGATCTCTTCCTCCAGGGCGACCGCCGGTCTCGCGCGGGATGCGCCGCGCAATCACGGGTAGTCCTGCCGGGTGGGGCGCACCATGAGGTTGTTGATGTGCACATGAGGGGGCTGGGTCACGATGAAGTGGATCGCCCGGGCCACGACCTCTCCACAGAGAAGGGGGCCAAAGCCTTCATCGAAGCGTTTGACC
>JARRNE010000484.1:0-3161 GCA_037385305.1 Chromatiaceae bacterium
GCAAGCAGGCGGTGCGCGAAGCCATCCGCCAGCAGGGGCCGAATCTCTCGGCCCTGTTGGCGACGCTCAATCTGTTGGCCTTTTTGTTTCACACGCTCCTGGAGCTGTTCGATTCCAGCTACCAGTGCCTGCGCCAGCTCCTGCCGCGCAAGACCTTCTTCGACGATCTGCGGGCCTTGACCCGTTACCTGTGCTTTGACAGCTGGGAGGCCCTGAAGGCGTTCATGATCCGGGGCCTCGAGCTGCAGACCCGGGATACGAGCTAATCAGGCTGCCCGAGCCCGGACAAATCAATCCCTGGCGTTGCTGGCGCGTTAGCAGGACGCCCATCACATTGCCTGCTCAGGATTCCCAGATTTTCGATCACAGTCCGTGTTCATCCCCGCCCCCCAAAGCCATTGACAGGGTAGGCTTGTTGCGAAGCAGATGCCGCAGTAGGCTGCGCGGAAGCCGTGCGGTTCCGGAGTTGGCGGTGCGGCTCGCTGAGAAAGGCGCCGGGTTACAGAGTGACACGGCGGATTTTTGTTCGTTTCGGGAACGAGGTTTGCTCATGGCTTGGCGAAGCAGGTTCTGGTGGCTCCCCTTCGGCAGCGTACCGGAGATCTCCCCCAATGAGCTGCTCGCGAAGCTCAGTGGCGATTCCGTGCCGTATATCCTCGACGTTCGTACCCACAGGGAGTGGAAGGCCAGCCGCATCGAAGGCGCGGTGCACGTGCCGATCACGTCCCTCCGCGCCGACCTCAAGAATCTGGGCCTCGAATCGGCTCGCCCCGTTATCGCTATCTGTCTCTCTGCTCACCGCAGCATTCCCGCCGTTCGAGCGCTTCGCGAGGCGGGCTTTGTCGATGCGTGCCAGTTACAGGGCGGGATGCTCGCGTGGTGGAAGGCTGGACTGCCGGTCGTAGAGGGACCGTAACCGTTTGCCGTGATTGCACTCGGTGCTGTTTCGCCTGGTGGTTGTCGATCAGGGTGGTGCCAGCGACCGGCACGATGCACACACGTCTTCTCGAGAACGCAGGCTTTGCAACCGCGATGACCACGAAGCCCTCATAGAAGAAGAATTATCGCGGGGCGCCGTGAAATCTCAGAACCCGTGACGGAGGTCGTCTTTGGAATTTCGCGGATGGGCTAGATTTCCAGCGCCAGCCGAAATCATTGGCTGAAGGCAGCCCGGTCCGGGGTTGAGGCTCCGAGCCGCGCCTAACGCAAACCGCCCGTGGAGAGGCGAATGCGCTGCACCGAAATTCTACCCTTCCCCGATGCGACGCGCGCCTTCCGTAGACTTTCGGAGGATAGGTCGATGTCAAACAGCCAGAGCAAGACCGTGGGCGCCAGTGTCGCCAGGACGAGGGACGGCAGATTCAATCTCTTTGTGAGCGATTGCGGGGCTGCGCCTCAAACATTTCGAGGTCAATTCGACAGCTTTTGCGCCGCGTCGAAACATGCGAGGGAGCGGTACGGGGCGTCAATTGACCTCTGGAACGGCATCCGCGATGAGGGCCAGTCCTGGCGCTGATCTTCCCCCTGTATTCACAGGCTGCGCTTCGGCCTGGTTTTTTTGGGCGATGGCCGAGCACGGGGAGCGAGCGACGCAACGCGGATTCGGTGCCCTGATCGGTGTCACCAGGCAGGACGTTGCGCGACTGATCGAGGCCGGCCGCGCTTACGATTCTCGATTCGGCGCTTGATCATGCCCTCGACCTGATCCGTGAACCGGTCGCCTCCGGTCAGCTGCCCACGCTGCAACGCCTCGCGGATCAGTGTCCACTCCCCCTCCGGAATCGCGCTTCGCACGAATTCACGGTACTGCAGGGCGCGCGGCTCCGCGGTCGATCCCAAGGCCTCGTAGCAAGGGTCGGGATCGAGCCAGCTGTAGTCGTAGGAGCCTTCCCCTGCATGCCACCCATAGCTGACCAGGCATTAGCACCAAAATCGGAAACTTGACGTCGAAATGCAGCCGTGGTAGCCGCACGAGCCTCCTTCATCAGTCGCTAATATTCCATAGCATGCTGTTTTCCTTCAAGAAAACAGGTGACTGAAATTTGACCGATTTGAGAAGACTCCAAGCAGGCGCACAACTTAGGCGGCCTTCACGGGCGTTTCCCACAGGGTTATCCACAGAGTCTGTGAATACGAACAGCTTTTCTCACAGATACTTAAGATTGCGCCACTGTGTCGCGGAATGACTTAAATAACAGACGGCAACCGCTTCGCGGAGCAGTGAGCCAGAGGAGGTGGCCGGCGGGCTCACCAGACGAGTTGGTAATCACCTATGCTCCCACCCATGGCCGTACCCGACAACACGCTCTCGGACTTCCCCGCAAAAGCCTTCACCATCTTCGTGTGGTGTGAGGTCTGCGGTCACCAGGGGACTGTCGATCGGACCGAGGTGCCTGAGAGCATCCCCATGCGGATGCTGCATGAGAAGCTCCTCTGCTCTTCGTGCGACGCGCGCCAGGTCTCGATCCGCATCGCCTACACCGGCGCCGGCGGCTTCAGCTACCGTGGCACCACGCCCGGCGCCGACGCCTCTTAAGAGGCATTGCGGTCCCCGCTGGGAGCGACTCTCGCGACGCGGAGCTCCGCTCCGATGGCAACCCAGCCTGTTGCCGCATTCTCACCCTGACGCCGCTTCTTCTGGATCCCTGTCATACGGAGCTGGCCAGTAAGTCCCGAATCTCACTCGCGCGAACCGAAACGCGGTGCGAGCCGTCTGCCACGGTTCTGGGGCAGCGTCGCACTCGCGCGCTGTCGCCGACGACGAGCCACGAGAGGCAATAGTCGACCCTGAGCGGACGCCCCAGAGACCATACCCAGCGTAGTGCAAAAAACTCTGACAGTGGGTCGGAACGCTGCCACATCTGGCTGTCCGAGCCGGTACCGGCTGTCGCTCCAGCCGCATCGCCGAATGCCCAGCTACAACGTGCTCCGAGAGTTCGGACGACCTGTCCCAAGGTGCTCTCTGGGCCGACTCGGCGCCTAACACCCTCTGACCGGCGACTTGTCATCATCGCTGCGGCCCGATCTGGCGGCGACTCCGTTCGGGGCTCGGACAACGACATCAGGCCCAGAGTCGGAAGGTGAAATCGTCAGAAGGTGAAATCGATGCTTGCGAGCAGCTCTCCTGCTGAATTCCGCAGCTCGACCCGCCAGCTACCCTT
>JARRNE010000485.1:0-3160 GCA_037385305.1 Chromatiaceae bacterium
GCAGCATGACTTCCATGTCGAGCTTCGCGGCGCCGCTGCTGAACGACCCCATCTTCGTGCTCGCTCTCATGCTCCTCGGCCCGCAGCGGGGCTATGCGTTGCTCCTTGGCGAGCTCGGCCTCCCGGCCGGCCCGACGATCACCTATCTGCTGCTGGGCAACTTGTCGGCCAACGGCAGCCCATTTGTCTGGCAGCCTTGATAAGATGGCACAGGCAAACGGCCATGGCGCCAGCGCAGCCCCAGAGAATGTAAGTCGCTGCCGCCATGACCGTTTCCCTCACCCCGGCCCTCTCCCAGTGGGCGAGGGCGACGGGGGCGCGCTACGCGCGACTTACATCGTAATTGCCCGCCTGGCCCGGGCCCCAGCAATAGAGCAGCCCCGGGGGAGCACTGATTTGTTGAGATCCCTGTGGAGCGTGCGGACTGAAATCAGGGCATTGCAGCACCATGGGGGCAGTGAAACGCAACTCATCAGTGCTTCCCCAGCAGTGAGGAAACCCAAAGGTGAAATACATCAGATCAACGCTCGCTCTCGCCGCCCTCTTCGCCGCTTCTTCCCTTCAGGCGGCGCAAGCCGCAAAGACAGAGGGAGCGGCGCAA
This sequence comes from Chromatiaceae bacterium, assembly GCA_037385305.1. GTDB lineage: Bacteria > Pseudomonadota > Gammaproteobacteria > Chromatiales > Chromatiaceae > JARRNE01. The sequence goes on from JARRNE010000485.1 coordinate 602, forward strand.
CTGCCCAGCCCGCAGAAGAGCACCCGGATCGCAACGGTCAACGGCAAGCCTTACTCCCTCGGCCTGTTTGAGATGTTCTACGCCGGGCGCCTGCAAGCGCTGCAGGCCAAGAACACGCCGCAGCTGCAGACGCGGACGCTCAACGACTTCATGACGATGATCGTGGCGGCGCAGGAGGCCGAGAAGCTTAAGCTGGACAAGCGCGAAGACGTCCATACTGCCTTGCAGCTGCAGCGGCTGCAGGTCTTGTCCAACGCCACTATCGCGGACATGGCGCAGAAGGAGAAGGTCAGTGACGCGGAGCTCGAGAAGGCCTACGACGAGCTCGCCGAACGTGCAAAACAGACGGAGTACAAGGCCCGGCACATTCTGGTGAAGACCAAGGCCGAGGCGGAGAAGCTCATCAAGAAGCTCAACTCAGGCGCCGACTTCCAGACGCTCGCCAAGGACAAGTCGATCGCCCCGAATGCCGCGGACGGAGGGGAGCTCGGATGGGTGGATGCCAACCAGATTCCAAAACCGCTCGCCGAAGCCTTGTCCAAGCTCGAACCAGGGCATTTTGCGAAGGAACCGGTCATGACTCAGTTCGGCTGGCATGTGGTCGAGCTGGAGGATACCCGCAAGGCAGAACCCCCCTCGTTCGACGCGGTCAAGGCACAGCTGACGACCCTCTTGAAGCGGCAGAAGGCGGTCGAGGAGCTGGTCAAGCTGCGCGACAACACCATGGTCGACGTGAATCCGGAGGTGGTTAAGATGAAGCGCGGCAACGGAAAAGACGAGAAGACGAAGTGACCGAAGGGGCGCAATGCAGGCGGAGTCGCCCATCAAGCCCGGGATTGGGCCTCGAACCGGTTCCAAAGCCAGATCCCAGCGATCACGAGCAGGGCCAGCACGATGATGAGGGTGTTGGCGAGCTCCACGAAGGCAATGGCCACCAAGCTGGCCCAGAGGAAGACCCCCACCACGGCGAGTCGCCAGTTGATGTAGATCCCGGCAAGGAATGTGCTGAGCGCGAGCACGTAGACCAGAATAAGACCGGTGAGCTCGCTGGTCAGGTTCTTCTGCAGGGTGGGCAGAAAGAGAAGCCGCATCGCCAACAGGAACGCGCCCCAGTGGAAGACCTGGGTGAGCACAAGGCGCAGCCGCTCCTTTGGTTTCGGCCCCAGCCGCGGCCATTCGATGAGGACACAGAGCAGCCCGTATACCCCGGCCAAGATCTGCCAATAGAGCAGGCTCACGCCCGGCACGAGGTTCGTGTAGGCCACCCCGACCACTGCCAGGACGATCATGATCCCGTAAGGCAGCTCGCGCTTCACGAAGCCCCCAACGAGACCTGACGCTGAGGGCGTCGGCTGAGGGGACGTGGATTGGGGATCAGACACAGGCGGTCCTCCTTGCTGCTTGCGGGTGCACACCATCGCCCGGGGGGCGCTCCCCCGTCCGGGATCCGTTTCGGGGCCTCGCTCCTTCGAATAGGAGGTCCCCGAGACCGGCCCATCCCCCCTTCTGGCAAGTGGCGAGCCAAGGGAAAGGCCCGCAGCCCCGCCTCGGGGGATCCAGGCCCGGGGCTTTCAGGTAATCCGCTGACTTGGCCGTCCTATCCGGAGGGCATCAAGATGGCTTTGGCCCTCGGCGAGCTGGTCAAATGCCCCGGCCCCGTGGGCAAATCCACCGCGAGCTGGCGATTGGGCCTAGCGAAGGGCGCGGCAGAGGCAAGCCCTCACTGTGCTTTTTGGGGATTGGTCCTCCTTCAACGCTCGCGCGCGGGTTACGCCGCGTGCCGCGCCCGCCTCTGCCGACGCCCCTCAGAGGCCGTAGGCCTTGCGCAAAAGGCTGAGCGGATGCTCGGGCTTGCTGCCGTCCGCCAGGCCGTGACCGATGTGCTGTCCGGCCATCGGGCAATCGCTGCCGTAGTGGTCGGCATTCGCCTGCTTCACCTTGCTCACCACCGGGCGCACGATCTTCATGGAGTACTCGTAGAACTCCTTCTTGACCGCATAGGTGCCGTCGTGCCCGGAGCACCGCTCGATGATCTCCACCCGGGTATCGGGCACCAGGGCGAGCAGCTCCCGGGTCTTCTGACCTACATTCTGTACCCGTTGATGGCAAGCGGCGTGATAGGCAACCGTACCGAGCGGCTGCTTGAAGTCGGTGGCAAGCTTGCCGTGCTTGTGCCGCAGCATCAGGTATTCGAAGGGGTCATAGATATGATCGGCCACCTTCTGTACCGCCGCATCCTGGGCGAACATGAGGGGGAGTTCCTGCTTGAACATGAGGACGCAGGAAGGGATCGGAGCGACTATGTCCCACCCGTCATCCACGAGGCGCTCGAGGATCGGGATGTTGACATCTTTGTGCCCCTTCACCGCTTCCAGGTCACCCAGCTCCAGCTTGGGCATGCCACAGCAGCGCTCCTTCTCGGGGATGGTGACGGGTATTCCGTTGTGCTCGAACACGGCAACGAGATCCATGCCCACGTCCGGCTCGTTCCAGTTGTTATAGCAGGTGGTGAAGAGGACCACCTTTCCGGTGGTGGGACCGGCCGGCTCCCCGACGGCC
>JARRNE010000486.1:0-3160 GCA_037385305.1 Chromatiaceae bacterium
GTTGAAGCCGAACCAGCCGACCCACAGCATGCCGGCACCCATGACCGTCAGGGTCAGGTTGTGCGGAGGCATCGCCGTCGTCGGATAGCCCTTGCGCTTGCCGAGGACCAGGGCCGCCATCAGCCCCGCGACACCGGCGTTGATGTGCACCACGGTGCCGCCGGCAAAGTCAAGCACGCCCAGCGAGCCGAGCCAGCCGCCGCCCCACACCCAGTGGGCGATCGGCACGTAGACGACGGAGAGCCAGAGGCCCATGAACCACATGAGGGCGGAGAACTTCATGCGCTCGGCGAAGGCGCCGACGATCAGGGCCGGCGTGATGATGGCGAAGGTCATCTGGAAGGTCATGAAGACGGTCTCGGGGATGGTCCCGCTGACCGCGTTCACTCCGACCCCCTTCATGAAGACCTTGCCGACGCCGCCGATCCAGGACTGGAATGAACCGCCGTCCGTGAAGGCCAGCGCGTAGCCGTAGACGGCCCATAGGATGCTGACCATCGAGGTGATGGCAAAGCACTGCATGAGCACGGACAGGACGTTCTTCGACCGGACCATGCCGCCATAAAACAGCGACAACCCCGGCACCGTCATGAAGAGCACCAAGGCCGTCGCCGTGATCATCCAGGCCGTATCACCGCTGTCCAGCTTCGGCGTGGCCTGATCCGCAAAGGCGAGGAGCGGAATCAGGGTCAGCAGGCCGCCGAGGGCGGCTATCAGGCCCCTTCTTGTTGTCACATATCGCATTCTGTCGATCCCCTTGAAATACTGCTGTTAGAGCGCGTCCGGGCCGGTCTCGCCCGTGCGGATCCGGATGACCTGCTGGAGGTCGAACACGAAGATCTTGCCGTCGCCGATCTTGCCGGTACGGGAAGCCCCGGAGATGGCCTCGATCACCTTTTCTACCAGGGCATCGTCCACGGCGATCTCCACCTTGATCTTCGGCAGAAAATCGACGACGTACTCCGCCCCGCGATAGAGCTCCGTATGCCCCTTTTGACGGCCGAAGCCCTTGACCTCGATGACGGTGATGCCGGAGACGCCGATATCCGCGAGCGCCTCGCGGACATCGTCCAGCTTGAAGGGTTTTATGACTGCTGTGATTAACTTCATCTCGATGGCTCCTGGATTGGAGTGAAGGCAAGGCTGGACGCCCCGCCTCCGGTTAAAGGTGCTCAGAAGGACTTGGAGACCGTGAACACTGCGGTGCTACCGCATTGGAATGGCGGCGCGCAGTCCTCCGTCTTGTTGCGGTCGACCCACGCCAGGCTGAAGCCGAACCCGTAGAAGTCCCGGGACAGGCCGACACTGTAATCGTCGTAGGCCTCGTAGCCGCCGTTGTTGGCGCTATTGTCGGGACGGCTCCAGCCGTAGTGGCCGGCCAGCGTGAAGTCGTAGGGGAGAGGAACCGACAGATCGAGGCTGTAGTACCAGCTCGGCCCCACGCCATACCAGTCGTTGCTGTAGTAAGCAGTGAACGACGGGGCCACGTAGGTGAAGTCGTAGCTCAGGCCCAGATGATATTCGTTTGTGTCGTTCGCGCCGCTCTTGGTCATGGGGTACCAGTAGTAGAGGTATCCGACGTCCAGGCCCAGCTTGTCCCAAGTGGGTGCCCAACCCGCGGTAACATCAACTTCAGCGCTCGCACCATTGTAGCCGCTAGCGGAGCTGTCGACGTTGGAGGCCCAGATGCCTGCGTAAAGGTCGTAAGGTGTGTACTCGTAATTGATCCCACCCTGGATAGCAGGTCCGTTGTTCGTTTGGCTGACGCCGCGGAACAAGTAGTTAGTGGTCAGGGCCAAGCTGCCCGTGAAGGAGTGGACGGGCTGCGGATCGGCCGCCAGCGCCAAATTCATGCTCCCCACGGAAGCGACCAGAAGGGCAGCCGCCCCGGAGGCTGCAAGACGCGTTGGATTCATGTTGTTCAAACCTCTCGGACCTATGCTCATGGTTGCGTCACGGAGATACGCGAGATCCGCGGGCGCGCCGCGAACCCCCGACATACTCCGGGGGGAGGAGATGCGAGTAGCGTGCCAACCACGCTTGTGCGCAAAAGACAACGCACTGCCGCCATATGTGGCGTCCTGGCAACGATATTCGCGCACCATTATGATGCGCGGCCCGCGCCAGCTCGCGGGTGGCGCGCACTAATGGAGTGCGCCCCGGAGCATACGACGGGCGCGTCCTGCGCCCTTATAATATCCGCCCACCGCCAGACTCCTTCTCGGAGACCCCAGCGATGTTGAAGCCGAAACAACTCGACGAGCTCTCGCAGCGCCTCACCGACAGCCTGCCGAAAGGGCTGCACACCCTGCAGGAGGACATCAGCCGCAACCTGCGGGCAACCTTGGATGCCGGCCTTGCCAAGCTCGACTTGGTCACCCGCGAGGAGTTCGAGGTCCAGGCGGCGGTCCTGGCACGGACCCGCGCCAAGCTCAAGCAGCTGGAGGCGCAGGTGGCCGAGCTGGAGCGCAGCCTGGAGACGGGTCCGCAACCCAGGAAGACAGCGGCCGCGGCCAAGCCTCGGCCACCCAAAAGCACGCGTTGAGCCTCTGCGTCCTCAACAGCCGCGCCCGGGAAGGCGTCGACGCCCCTGCGGTGACCGTGGAGGTGCACGTGGCGAGCGGCCTGCCGGCCCTGAACATCGTCGGGCTGCCGGAAATGGCGGTCAAAGAGAGCAGAGATCGGGTGCGCGGCGCCCTGCTGAACGGCCGCTTCGCGTTTCCCGCCGGACGGGTGACCATCAACCTGGCCCCCGCGGACCTGCCAAAAGAGGGAGGCCGCTTCGATCTTCCGATCGCGGTGGGGGTGCTGGGGGCGTCGGGACAGGTGCAGCGGGGCCCCCTCGACGCGTTGGAGCTGCTTGGCGAGCTCGCCCTGTCCGGCCAGCTCAGGCCCGTCACGGGGGTCCTCCCTGCCGCACTCGCTGTACGGGACGCGGGGCGGGAACTGCTGCTGCCGAAAGAGAATGCGGCCGAGGCAGCCCTGGTGAGCGATCTCACCGTCTACCCTGCGGGCCACCTGCTGGAGGTCTGCGAGCACCTGAACGGAACCGCGCTGCTCCGCCCGTTTGAGCGCAACGAGGAGAGCCAATGCACCCCCGCCTATCCGGACCTCGCGGACGTGCGGGGCCAGGAGCACGCCAAGCGGGCGCTGGAGATCG
>JARRNE010000487.1:0-3145 GCA_037385305.1 Chromatiaceae bacterium
CGACGCTGCGGGCGGTGCGCAACCGCCGGGCCCATCTGCTCGCGCGCATCACCGCCCAGCGCGTGCTCACCCCGATCGCGCACCTGCCCGATGGCTCCTACCTGGCCAAGGTCTATCCCAACCGGGCGGATCGCCGGCGGGATCGCCGTGGCGTGCTGGTCCGCGTCATCGACTACAGCCTCGACGACCCCAACCGCCCCGGCCATGGCGAGCGCCATCGGCTGCTGACCACCTTGCTTGACCCCACGCTCGACCCCGCACTGACGCTGGTGGGCCTCTACCACGAGCGCTGGGAGCAAGAGCTGGCCCTCGATGAGCTCAAGACCCATCAGCGCGAGCGCCCGGTGCTGCGCAGTCAGACCCCCGCGGGGGTCGTGCAAGAAATCTACGCCCTGATGCTCGCCCACTACTTGGTCCGGGTGCTGATGCAGGAAGCCGCCGCCACCCAGAGGATCGACCCACAGCGGATCTCCTTTACCGGCGCCCTGCGCATCCTACGCTGTCGTCTGCCCGAATGCGTGAGCGCACCCGGGGAGACGCAGCGCTGGTATCAGCGTCTCGTGCAGGAGATCGCCGAGGAGATCCTGCCGCCGCGTCGCAACCGGATCAATCCGCGCGTCATCAAGCAGAAGATGAGCAAGTGGCCCAAGAAGCGCGCCCATCATCGTCATCCTCCGCAACCGAAAAAACTCTTTGAGGACAGCATTGTGCTGTGCCATTGAACGGTATTGGGTTTAAGCCACCAACTGCGCAAAACGCGAGGTTCGTGTGCCCGCCAATGGCCTGCCCACCAGCCAGGCCACGATCCGGTCAATGTTCATGGCCACTGCCGTCATGACCTGTTGCAAATGGGTCTTCGCCAGCCCTCGGTAGCGGCTGCGGCGCGCCCCGAAGACCCGGATGCCTTGCGACAGGGTGCCCTCGACCCCTGCGCGTTGCGCATAGAGCAACCGGCCTTCCTCGGTCTTCAAACGGTGACGGGCCGCCTCCAGGGCTTCAAGCTCTGCCCGTGGCTGCAGGTACAACCGGCGCGGCGACTGCTTGGCCTGGGTGCAAAGCGCCCTCGCCTGGCAATCCAGGCAAGCCGCCTTCGGGAAAGAGACCCGGTGATAAGGCTTGCCCTGCGCATCGCTACAGTCACGCCAGGCGGCCGAGGCCACGCCCTGGGGACAGCGGACCAGGCGTTGGTCCCAGTCGATCACAAACTGATCCCGGCTGTAGGCCCCCTCGACTTTGGCCTGCCACAGGGAGTTTCCACGGGCAGGCCCGACCAAGTCGATGCCGTAATCATCCCGGCTGCTGACCAAGAGCTCCGCCGACACGTAAGCCGCGTCGACCAAGTGCTCGCCCGGCGGCAGCCCCTTGTCGGCCAGCGCCTTGTGGATGGTCTCGGTGCACATCGCCTCGTGGACATCGGCCGGGGTGGTGTGCACGTGCGTGACCAGGTGGATGCAGCCCTTGTCGCAGGTTTCGCTGACATGCACCATGTAGCCGGTCCAGTGTTTGTCTCTTTTGCTACGGTAGCGGGCCTCGGGGTCGTAAGGCGACTCCACCTTCTCTTCGGCCTGAGATACCTCGTGGTTGGTCTTGAAGCGCACACTGGGCGGGCCTCCCCCTGGCGGCTCATCCCGCACGTAGTGTCTGGCCCACGCCGTGCGCAGGACGGATACTTGCGGCAGCTGCGCCAGTCCGGCAGGAGCCCCCGGCGTTTCGAGCAACCCGAGCAGCGCAAACCCGTCCTCCCCGACCGTCTGGGCGTAGGCCTCCCGCTCCGGGGCGGTCTTGGGCAGGCGGCGGTTCTCGACCCGCCGACCATACCGTTCATACCACGCTTTCGGTGCCACGCCGCGCAGCCAGTCCGGCTCGCGGCGAGCGATCTCGTTGAGGGCCGCCCGCAAGGTTTCGCCGATCAGCTCCAGACGGTCAAGCTGGCGCACCGCGGCCAGCACATGGGTCGAATCCGTCCGCTGGCGCCCCTTCGCCTGCACCAGCCCCAGTCGGCGGCACTGCTCGAGAAGCCCTTCCAGCACTTGCATTTCGGCCCCGCCCGCGATGAGCCGGGAGCGAAATTCGCAGAGCACCGAAAAGTCGAAGCCAGGGTCGTCAAGCTCAAGCCCCAGCAGGTACTTCCAGTCAATGCGGGCCCGCACGGCTTCGGCGGCCTGGCGGTCCGAGAGGTTTTCGCGAAACTGCAGGATGGTGACGAGCGCCAGGAGCCAGGGCGAGAGCGCCGCTTGGCCGCAAGGCGGGAAGAGCGCGGAAAAATCCTCGTCGCGGTAGAGGGTGCCCAGCTCGTCCCGAAGGGTCAGGTAAGGAGTGCCTTTTGGAAAGGCTGCGCGTGCAATCTCGGGCCGTCTGCTCGGGAACCGGACCGGCCAGGCTGGGATGGAGAGACATGGCGATAATCCTGCATCAAGTGTGGTGGAGGCAATCTCACGTCGTTAGACGCTTCCCAGCCAAGCTTGTGCAGCCCATTCGCCAACAGTATCCGCTCGTGCTTCTGGTTGCGGGGCACAAGCAGGAGCGAATCCGGCTCGCGGGGATCGACTGCCCGGAGAGCAAACAGGCCTTCGGGACACGCGCGAAGCAGGCCCTCACGAGGCGGGTCGCGGGGAAGGTTGTCTATGGCGGCCACGATGTCGACCTCGCACTCGTGCGCGAGGGGATGTGCTGGTGGTTCCGGAAGTACGCGCACGAGCAGAGCGACGTCGACCAGGCGATCTATGAGGAGGCCGAGGCGAAGGCGCGGGAGAAGCGGTTAGGGTTGTGGCGGGATCCTGCGCCGGTGCCGCCGTGGGAGTGGCGGAGGGAGCGGCATGGTCGATGAGATCGACTAGCAAGGGCCGTAGGCAGCTTGTGTGGTCTGATGGGCTGCGGGATCTGTTAGCGCTCGAGGAGTTGTCGGACGATGAGATCGCGAAAGGAGTGTATCCCGATGCGGTGGTTCTTGGTTCCATCGGGCTGGAGGACTGGCGGCGGATCCTCAAGGTAGATGCGCGGGAAGAGATCCTGGAAGCGGCGCGCTTGGGCTGGGATGCTGTTGTTCGGTATTTATCGTGTCTGCCGACTTATCGTCATCTTATTTGAGATACGGACGTTGAGACCTTACAGGTATTATTACATTTATATATTTTTCAACGTGTTA
>JARRNE010000488.1:0-3143 GCA_037385305.1 Chromatiaceae bacterium
CGGCTGGCCGAGCAGATGTTCTTCGGCTTTTACGGCGCGCCGTTCGTGCAGGCGCTGCTCGGCCTCGACGCCGGCAGCGACGTGCGGCCATTGCCTGCCATCTCTCCGGAGGCGCGCTCAGCACGGCGCGCACAGGCGGATGCGTACAAAGCGAAGCTGCAGGCCGGCGGGCTCGACGAAGCCCTGACCCGGGCGGTGCTGTACGTCACCGCGGCCGAGCGGATGATTGACCAGCGATGCGCGCTCGCGTTGAACGTCGCGCGCCAGCAGCTCATGCATCTTTCACTGACCGAGTTCAAGGTGATGGTACGGGACCAGTTCTTCGTGCTGCATCTCGAGCGCGAGCCAGCGGTGCAGGCGATTTCGTCCTTGGTGCCGCAGGCGGACCCGCGAACGGTGCTGCTCGAGCAGGTGCGAACGATCGTCGGCGCCGGCTGCCCCCCGCTGGCCGCCGAGCGCGAGCGCCTCGCCCGGCTCTCGCAGGTGCTCTCGCTGCCCATTGAGCCGCCGGCAGCATCGGCGACGTTTGGTGGACCCTCAGGGACCAGAGGGCACGCGCGGCGTTCCCGGGCGTCGCATTAGCACACGGGGGTAGGACCATGCAGACCCACCTGAACAAGACATTCGATGTGGACGCGATCAGTGCTTCCCTAGTCCAGGTCCGCGGCGAGGGAATCACGACCGGGCTGGTCCACGGCAACCTGCTGGCGGTACTCCGGATGGTCGATCCCTGCCGCCACATCCGCACCCTGCTTGACGGCGGCCACCATCGCGGGGGTGAGCTCGAACCGCAGGAAATGCACGGCTGAGGTCTTGGTCTCATCCTCCCGCTCCAAGTCCTCGTCGGCGATCGCCCAGACCTTTCCCATCCCGGCCACCTCCACCCAGACCTTGTCCTCGATGCCGATGAGGCGGGAAAGGGCCTCGCGCCGCTCTTCCTCGTCTTCATACTCCACCATGAAGGTCGCTTTCCAGTTGGCCCCGTCCGGAATGAGCGGGTTGTAAGCGTCGAGCTCCTCCTGTACCCCGGCCGCTTCGAAGATCCGCTCTGCTCGCAGCATCTCCTGAACCTGATACTGCATCGTCAGGCGATCCTCGAAGTAGAGGGTTGCATGGGGCCCGAGCGCCACCTGCCGATTCTTCTTGTGGGCCATCACACGGGCGCGCAGCTCATTGCGTATCTCCGCGTATTTCTCCAGGCTGTAAAGGTCGTCTCTCGTCAGATGAGCCATCTTCGTCTCCTCATTGTCGATTGCCTGCCGGATCTCTCCCGCTCGCACTCTAAACAGAGTAGGGGCGCCAAGAGCAGGGCTCCAATATGCCTTTCAGATCAGGCTCATCGTCGGCGTCTATCGACTCGGTTCTGAACCCGCAATGGGAGCCACCTGGACCCACAGAGGCTTTACCCGGTTGGTCTTCAGCACAACGATCCACTGGAATGCTCAGCCGTCGGGCTCTGGCGGCCGGATGTAGTCAATCCCTTCCGCCGAAAGCTCCGACAGCAGGGCTTCGAACGCCAGCCGGGTGCCTTCGCGCCCCCGGACCCCGATGAGTATGTGGGCATCCTCACCGAGGTGTGGCAGGCTGAACACCTTGTGCTCGGGAAAGCCATCGCCCAGACGCCGCATGAGGGGCACCAGCCGGCTCTCCGGAATGCCCCGCACCTCCACCGCGAGCTCCGTCTGGGGCGTCATTATCGAGGGGAAGCGCGTGTTCAGGAGCCATGCCGCCATCGGCCAGGCCATATCCGGGAATCCGGGGAGAAAGAAGTGACGTTCCAGACTGAAGCCGGGGATCTGGTTATAGGGGTTGGGTATCAGGTCACACCCGTCGGGCAGCTCCGCCATGAGGATCCGTGTAGGGTAGGCCCCCTCTTTGCCGAATCGCCCCTCGATGATCGCCACCGCCTCCGGGTGACGGGAAAGGGTCACCCCTGCCGCCGCCGCGGCGGAGGCCCGGGTCTGGTCGTCGGGGGTCGCCCCGATGCCGCCGCACACGAATACCGGCTCGGGACGGGACATGGAGAAGCGCAGGTGCTCCGTCAGGACCGCGCGATCGTCGGGCAGGACCCAGTGCCAGGCCAAGAGGTGCCCGCGGCCGCTAAGCAGGGCCTTGAAATGGGCAAGGTGCCCGTCCGTGCGGCGACCGTTCAGCACCTCGTCTCCGACGACGATCAATCCGAAGGCGACCGACTCCTCTGCATTCGACATAACGCGCGTGACGTCTTCAGGATAACAGCGGCATCGAGCACAGGACCGGCGCTGCGGGCCAGACCCTGTGCTTACAGCGCAGACAGCGCGATGGCTTTAAAACCGGCGGCACGCACAAATGTATTATGGTCTGACTCGGTTTCTGGGTCTGCTGAGACCCATCCGAGGCCAGGGGTGGCCAACCGGCCCATTCGGCCTTTCCGACAGTCGCCTCCCTGCCGCCAAAAGAGGGTCTCGCGGGAAAACCATAGGCGGGACGAGAGCGATCGCGCAGCGAGGCGAGGCAGGTATCAATTTCTCGGACAGTCTCTGGAGCCAAAGCAACGATGAGTGACTGGGTTAAAGGACGCGTGGTCGGCAAACGGCAGTGGAGCGCGCGCCTTTTCAGCCTTCAGATCGACGCGCCGGTGGAAGACTTCAAGGCCGGCCAGTACATCAAGTTCGCCCTGGACATCGACGAGCAGCGCATCGGGCGCCCCTACTCCCTGGTCAATGCCCCGGAAGAAAGGCCCCTGGAGATCTACTTCAACGAGGTACCCGAGGGACCGCTCACGCCGCGCCTGTGCGATCTCAGCCTGGGTGACGAGCTATGGGTGACCGCCAAGGCAGGTGGAATATTCACCCTCGAGAACGTGCCCCAGCGTCCGTATCTGTGGCTGCTCGCCACCGGCACCGCTTTGGGCGTCTACCTCTCGATCCTGAAGACCGCCGAGCCTTGGGAACGGTTCGAGCGCGTCGTCCTGGTGCACGGGGTGCGAAATTCCGACGAGCTGTCCTATCAGGACACGATCGAGCGGCTGCGGGAGACGCGTGGGGAGCGCTTCACCTTCCTGCCCGCCCTGAGCCGGGAGCAGCGCGCCGGGCTGCTCCACGGTCGCATCACGGAGCTGATGGGACAGGGGACCCTGGAGGAGAGCGCCCGGCTCCCGATCC
>JARRNE010000489.1:0-3143 GCA_037385305.1 Chromatiaceae bacterium
TCCCCTCGCGCACCCTGTAGGTCGGGCGTGACAGGAGGCTCGACGGCGCCCTCCGTGGCGCCGACGGTCCTGCCGACCCGCGCCCGACCCGTCGATAGATCTCCCAGCTGAGCCATAGGGCTAATCACCTTGCGCAGTCAGTGGATCGCAGCGGTGACCCGAGTTGAAATTGTTATAAATCTGCGCCATCGCTACGGATAGCCAGCTACGTACGTAGCCCTCGTAGCCAAACGAATTCCCCCCTGTCTGACTCTCGTTTACTTTTTCACGAAACGCTAAACGCGCGCGCCGCCCGATCAACCGCAAGACGATCCTGTTGCACGGGGCCTCGCCCAGGAACGTGCGCTTAGATTTCTCGGGTTCCACCCCCTCCAGTCCCGGTCAGGGTGCACACATGGCATACACGACGGTATTCGTCGTCAGCGACGATCCGGCGATCCGGGACTCGCTCTCGGAGCTCGTCGCGTCGGCGGGTCTGCGAGCCAAGGCGTTTCGTTCTCTTGAAGTGTGGCTTGACGCTGTCGGGCCGAAGCCGCAAGGTTGCCTCATGTTGGATGCACGGATTCGCGACTTCACCGATCCGGAACGATTCGCGAGCTTGGCTGCAACCTGCACCAGGCTCCCTGTTCTTCTGCTGGTCGACCGGGGCGACGTGCCGATCGCCGTGCGCGCGATCAAGGTCGGCGCCGTGGACGTCTTGGAGAAGCCTCTCAGGGACACGAACCTGTTGGAGCGCATAAAGGTGGCAGCCGCGGCCGGGCGGGATGCGAACGCGAACGACTAATTCCTCATCCTGGCTACGTACGTAGCCTAGGTAATCGGGCGAATAGGAATATCTGCTGCTATCGGTCAAGGTTCACCCGGAACGATCAGTAGGTCTCGGCTCAACTAACCACGAGGAATGGATGATGGGGAAACCGTCGCATCGTTGTACGCTGTTTGCTCTCGCCGGTCTGCTCTGTCTGAGCGCCCCTCCTGCAGCATTCGCTTGTGGCTTTCATCCTGCTCTGGAGGTGCAGCTTGAAAGCATGTATCCCGGCTCCCTCTCGGTAGCTGTGGCGATGCGCAAGGCCGCAGACAGCGGCATCATCGATGCCGCGGCCCTGGATGCACCGAGCAAGGGCACCTCGCTCTACAGCGACTCCGTGCGCCGCCTGCAGGAGCTCAGGAAGGCCCTTGCCGCATCACCCGCCGCTGTGCAGCTGCCGGCGAGCTTCTCCCTGGGCTACGTGGAGAGCCGTTTATGGAGCCGCTACTCAGAGTCCGGCGGTAAGATCCGCGTCGACATCCACACCGACGGGCCGGCCGCAGGGGAGCCAGTGGTGCTGACCGGCGAGCCGGTATTGACGGAGGTGCTCGCCGGCAGGCTGTCGGCCGAGCACGCCCTGGCCGATGGAATGATCCGCATCGACGGTGGCGAAATCGATAAGACGGCCATCCGCCACGCGCTGAAAGCGACATCCATGGCCCCTAGAATCAGCAGCCGCTGAGTCCAGCGAATTACTTGACCACCAAAACCCAAGTAGGAACAAGAGATGAAACTGAAGCCCGTGACCCTGTCCATGTTGCTGACCGTCAGCGTCGGCCAGTCGGTCATGGCAGCCGACGCCGCCAAACCCGCCAGCGAGGCCACTAAGGCGGCCAACGCGGCGGTGCTCAAGGAGTTGCCGTTTAACAACAAACAGGCCTTCGAGGATTCCAAGCGCGGCTTCATTGCACCGCTGGAAAACAATGGCCTGGTCAAGAACGCCAAGGGCGAGGTCATCTGGGACCTGCCGACGTTCGATTTCCTCGCGGGCGACAAGCCGGCCCCGGACACGGTCAATCCCAGCCTCTGGCGCCAAGCGCAGATCATGCAGCACTTTACCGGCCTGTTCGAGGTGACCGAAGGCGTTTACCAGGTTCGCGGCCTGGACCTCAGCAATATCACCTTCATCGAGGCCCCCGAGGGCGTGATCGTCATGGACCCGCTGATCTCAGCCGAGACCGCCAAGGCGGGACTGGACCTCTACCGCAAGCATCGCGGCGACAAGCCCGTGGTGGCGGTAATCTTCAGCCATTCGCATCTCGACCATTATGGCGGTGTCATGGGCGTGATCAGCCACGAGGATATCGAGTCCGGCAAGGTCAAGATCTACGCGCCGGAGGGCTTTACGGAGGCGGCGCTCAACGAGAACGTGATCGGCGGCAACCGCCAGACGCGTCTCAGCGGCTACCAGTACAGCATGTTGGTAGAGCGCAGCCCCACCGGCAACATGACCAGCGGTCTCGGCCTGGATACCTCCAAGGGGACGGTCACCTTCGCGGTCCCGACGAACGTGATCACCGAACCCGTCCAGAAGGAGACCATCGCCGGCCTGGACTTCGAGTTCATGCTGGCCCCGGACACCGAGGCGCCCGCGGAGATGTTCTTCTACATCCCCAAGTACAAGGCGCTGTCCACCGCCGAGGACGCGGTCCACAACCAGCACAACGTCTATTCATTGCGCGGGGCCAAGGTCCGCAGCGCCTACAACTGGGGCAAGTACCTGAAATTGGCCAACGAGCGCTGGGGCGACAAGGCGGAAGTCCTGTACGCGCCGCACCACTGGCCCATCTGGGGTAAGGAGCGCATCAGTGAGCACCTGACCAAGCAGTCCGCCGCTTACAAGTACATCAACGACCAGTCAATACGCCTGGCGAACTCGGGCTACGACATGATCGAGGCGGCCGAGATGCTGCAGCTGCCCAAGGCGCTTCAGGAAGAATGGTCGCTGCGCGGCTACTACGGTACCACCAACCACAACGTCAAGGCGGCCATCGACAAGCAATTCGGCTGGTATAACGGCAACCCCGCCACCCTGCATCCCCTGCCGCGGGTCGAGGCTGCCAAGAGATACGTCGACTACATGGGCGGCGCCGACGCCATTCTCGAGAAGGCCAAGGCGGACTTCGACCAGGGCGACTACCGCTGGGTGATGCAGGTGTTGATGCATGTGGTCTACGCCGATCCCGACAACATGGAGGCGCGCAACCTGATGGCGGATGCCAGCGAGCAGCTCGGCTACCAATCGGAGGCCGGCACCTGGCGAGGCTGGTATCTGAGTGCCGCCAAGGACCTGCGGGATGGCGTCAAGCAGATGCCAGTATTGGGATTCGCCAGC
>JARRNE010000490.1:0-3139 GCA_037385305.1 Chromatiaceae bacterium
CTCCGGCGTGGCGTCGCGCCGGTGAAGTTGGGAATACCTACTGCGGGGCGCGTCGGATGGTCGTCTTTCTACGCCAGCGCGGTGCTGTATCCGATGAGCGCTCTACTGACCCCCTATTGCTGACGGCCTTCGGCAACTGGATGCATCAACATCGAGGAGTCACCCTGGCCACGATTGCAACCTATGTCCCTGTGCTGCGCCGCCTCCTGGAAGCTCTGGGTAGTGAACCTGAGACCTATACCGCCGCCCAGCTGCGCGCGTTCGTCCTGGCACAGTCGCAAGGCTACAGCCACAGCAAAGCCGAGACGGTGGTCACGGCGGTGCGCATGTTCGTGCGCTTCCTGATCGCTACCGGGCAATGTGCAGAGGCGCTGGAATCTGCCATCCCGCGTCTGGCCCGGTGGCGCCAAGCAGCACTGCCGCGCTATCTCAAGTCTGCGGTGGTCGAACGCATCATTGCCGGATGCGATCCATCCACGCCCCTTGGTGCGAGAGATCGTGCCGTACTCCTGTTGCTTGCGCGGCTGGCGTTGCGTGCCGGTGACGTGGCTGGGCTGCGTTTGAAAGACATCGATTGGCCGCGCGGCCGATTGCGGGTTTCGGGCAAGACACGCCAGGAGGCATGGTTGCCGTTACCCCAAGGGGTTGGCGATGCCATCTTGCACTACCTTGGAAGCGCACGCCCGGCAGTGGCCGAGGAGTTCGTTTTTCTGATTACCCGTGCCCCCTACACGCCGATGCTGTCCCGCCAAGTCTCCCAGACCGCCGCGCGCGCCATCCGCCGTGCCGGGATCGACGCCCCCTCCTACGGTGCCCATTTGTTCCGTCACTCCGCGGCGACCGCGCTGCTGCATGAAGGGCTGTCGCTGCAGGAGATTGGCTCGCTTCTGCGCCATCGCGACGTCGACACCACCGCCCTCTACGCCAAGGTCGACGTCGGCCTGCTTCGCGAAGTGGCACTCCCGTGGCCGCAGGAGGCTGCCCCATGCTAGTGCCGGCGATCGACAACTATCTCGAGGTCCGCCGTGCCCTCGGTTTCAAGCTCGAAGGTACGGAGTGGCTGCTGCGAAGCTTCGCCGAGTTTGCCACCACCCGCGGGGACCGTTACATCGTCAGCGAAACCGCCATCGCCTGGGCCGAGCAAGCAGCGAGCGTTCATCAACGCAATCGCCGACTCAAGACGATCATTACCCTCGCACGGTTTCTTCACGCCGAAGACGAACAGCATGATATTCCCCCAAACGGGATCCTCTGTCCCCGACCCCAGCGGCCAGTCCCCTACATCTTCACGGAAGACGAGCTGCGGTGCTTGATCCGAGAAGCCTGCCGGCTCGGTCCGGCGGGCTCGCTGCGACCCCTCACCTACAGCACCCTGTTCGGCCTACTGGCGGTAACCGGGTTGCGCATCTCCGAGGCCCTCGCCTTACGGCTCGAGAACATCACCGACGACGGGCTGGTGATCCGCAAGACCAAGTTCCACAAAAGCCGCCTGGTGCCGCTGCACGCGAGCTCCGCGGTCGCGTTGGGACGTTACCTGCAGCGCCGTCAATGCGTGGTCAGTGATGATGACCACCTCTTTGTATCGCTGCGCCGAAGCCGGCTCTGCTATGCCACGGTCCGTCGGTTGTTTCAGCGCCTCTGCTCCGCCGCAGGTCTGCCTCACCAGCCCTACGGGCGGCGGTTGCGGCTCCATGACCTGCGTCACTCGGCGGCGGTCCGGATGCTCGTCGCTTGTCCGCACGAACGCGAACGGGTCACCTCCCATATGCTGGCGCTGTCGACCTATCTGGGCCACGGCAGCCTTCGCGGTACGTTCTGGTACCTGCACAGCACGCCCGATCTGATGCGTGATATCGCCAGCGCCGGCGAGGCATGGATGGCGGGAGGCGCCCTATGACCGCGATCGCACCTCATATCGCCGCCTTCTTGCGCGAGCGCTTGCCGCACCAACGCGGGGCCAGCGTGCATACCTGCGAGGCCTATGCCTATGCGTTCAAGCTCCTGTTCGAGTACGCCAGTGCCCGCTTTCACCGGCTGCCCTCCCGGCTCAGCCTGGAGCAGCTCGATGCAGCGCTGGTGATAGCCTTTCTCGATCATCTGGAGACTGTGCGGGGCAATAGTCCCAGTACCCGCAATGCCCGCCTGATTGCGATCAAGTCGTTCATGGCCTTTGTGGAATACCGGGTACCGGCGCTCATCGAACAGAGTCGTCAGATCCACGCCATTCCAGCCAAGCGAACTGATACCCCGTTGGTCCATCACCTTGCACGCGAGGAAATCCAAGCCTTGTTGAATGCCCCGAACCTGGAATCCCGCAGCGGGATCCGCGACCGGGCGATGGTGCATCTATGCTTTGCCGCCGCCCTGCGGGTGGCGGAGTTGGTCACGCTGCCACTGACGGCGCTGACGCTGCATCCCGCCGCCAGTCTGCGGGTCACCGGAAAAGGGCGGCGAGAGCGGACCTTGCCGCTGTGGAAGCAGGTCGCAGCAGATCTTCGTGCCTGGCTTGCCGTGCGCAGAGCCCAACCCGGGGTCGAGGAGCTGTTCGTGAACGCCCAGGGGCTGCCCATGACGCGCTCCGGCTTCGAGTACGTGCTGGCCAAGCACACTTCCACTGCCGCCGCGTCTTGTCCGTCGCTGGCGAACAAGAAAATCTCGCCGCATGTGCTGCGTCACAGCTGCGCTCTGATGATGCTGCAAGCGACCGGCGATGTGCGCAAGGTGGCTTTGTGGCTCGGCCATGCCGATGTCCAGACCACGGAGATGTACCTGCGCATCGATCCGACGGAGAAGCTCGACGCCCTCAAGGGCATGGTTCCGCTCCAGCTCCAGCGCGGCCACTTTCGCGTACCCGATGCCCTTATCGCATTGCTGCAGCCCGCCTGATTATGTGGAGTAAGGACGGGCGAAGCTCTTGATTGTTGCCGCGTCCGAATCCCTGGCTCCACATAATCCCGGACAGGGCATAAGCCACAAGGCATGGACATGCTCGGCCTCGTAGCTGCGCACCTCGCAGGCCTCCAGCCGCTGGGCGGCCTGCGCGGCGCCGGGCGTGCGGCGCGGATTGACCCGCCGCCGCTCAAGCCCGCTGCGCCGCATGAAGCGGCGCACCGTGGCATAGGAGGGCAGCGGCCCCAGG
>JARRNE010000491.1:0-3138 GCA_037385305.1 Chromatiaceae bacterium
CTCCTCCCCATAGAGAAACGCGCGGGTCATCGGATAGTCGTCCCGGGTGACGTTGCCCTTACTGAAGGTGATCTGGAACAGGTGGGTCTCCGAGGCCGGGGAGCAGAACATCTCGGCACACCCGTGCAGGTAGGTCCGCCAGACGCGGCGGAAGCGCTCGTCGAACCGCTTGGGGTCGAGGGACTGGATGATCCCCCAGTTGGCGTCGAAGCGCTCCGCCCAGGCGCTCAGGGTCAAGGCATAGTGGCGGCGCAGGTTCTCCACGTCCAGGATCTCGAGCCCCTGTCTGCTCATCTCCGCCAGGGTCTCCGCCAGGCTCGGGATCCAGCCCCCCGGGAACACGTACTTGCGGATGAAGAACTCCGTTTCCCTGGGCTCCACGTGTCCGATGAAGTGCAACATCCCGAGCCCCCCTGGCTTCAGGGAGTCCGCGTGAGCCTTCACCACTGCCGCCAGCTGGTCGCGCCCCGCATGCTCCAGGACGCCGATGGAGACCACCTTGTCGTACCGGCCCTGGACTTCCCGAAAGTCCGCCTCCACGACCTTGACCGTCTCTGTCAGTCTCCGGCGCCGGATCTCGTCCCGGACGTAGTCGACCTGCTCGGTGGTGGTATTGACGCCGGTGCCCAGCGCCCCGACGCGCTCGTGGGCGTGGAAGAGAAAGCCGCCGAAGCCGCAGCCGATGTCCACGAAGGTCTCGCCCGCCCGGAGCCGGATCTTGCGGCACACGTGGTCGATCTTGTCGCGCTGGGCCTCCTCCACCGTGCGCGTCTGGTCCGTCCAGTAGCCGCAGGTGTACATCATGAGGGGCAGGTCGAGCCACTGGCGATAGAAGTCCGCTCCCAGGCCGTAGTGGAAGCGGGCATTGGCCTTCGCCTGCTGCAGGGAGCGGTTGGAGAAACGCCACTCATGCCAGCGGTTGCGCAGCCGCACCGGCAGCTTGGGCTGGTGGCCGAGGCGGCTGTCCATGCCGAAGCGAAGGGCCTGTCGGAGGTCGCCATCCACCTCGATGTCACCGTCGAAATAGGCCTCTATGATGCCGATGTGGCCGTACGCGAGCGCCCGCAGCTCCGCGCCGGCCGTCTTGAAGACCATTCGAACCGCCGGCGCTTCGCCCCGCTTGCGGTAGCCCGATCCGTCGTGGAGCCGGACCTCGATGGGAACGCTGCACCGTTCCGCAAAGTCTCGAAGATAGGCAACGAGCTGCTGCCCCATATCACCAATCTCCTACGTCGCTGCAATCCACCGCATCGCCACCTGGATGCAGCGGTTCAGACGCACCGCCGTTTTCGGCGGCTGTAAGCCGTTGAAAACGTAGGGGGCTGGAAATCGCAATCGTCCGGCCCCGCGTCGCACAAGCCCACGGAGGCGTTTGTGCGATACCCTGTCCCGTTAGAGGGGCCTGGTCACCGCGGCAGGAGGCCCTTGGTGCCCCGACGAGGAGCGCTAACCCCCATCCCACCCCCGCCGCCGCCCGGTCAGGGGACGAAGGGCATCATGCCTCCCATTGGCCGGGCGATCTGGCGCACGTTCTCCCGCATGCCGGACATACTGCCGAGCATCAGGTGCACCCGCTGATCGATGACGACCATGCTCTGACTCATGAGGGACATGTTCCGCTCGATGGCGCCGGTGTCCGCGGTGATGGCGGTGATGTCCGAACGCATCTCGGGCAGGGTCGCGGCCATGGAGCGCATGTGACCGTTGATCGCCTCCATGTGGCTCGTATACCGGTCGAAGGCCTGCATCTGCCGGGCGACCTTGGACATGTCCCCGTCCACGTCGCGGAGGTGGCCGTACATGGACTCCATGCTGCGCACGATGCCGTCCAGGGACTTGTAGAGGGTGCGGACGTGGTAGACGTTCCAGGCGGCGAGTATCACCAGCACGACCGATATCACCACCGTCACCGCGTCCGTGATCTGAAAGTGGCGGTAGCGCTCGTCGATGTGGAACTGGGTCGCCCGCCCCAGGCGGGCCATGACCTCGACGATCCCGCGGCGCGGGTCTTCAGCCATGAGTCATCTCCTATGGGAAGGGAAACATCTTGTTCACGGCGCGGGCCGGCTTGGACATCCGAAGCATCTCCTGTCCCATGAACTGGACCTCATTGTTCATGAGGTCGATGTTGAGGGACATGTTGCCGACACTCGCGCGCACCGCCGCCACGTGATGGTCGATGCCCTGCACGGTGTGGCGCATGACATCCATGCTGGCCCCCATCGCCCTCATCTCCCGCTCCATGACGGCGGTCTGCTCATCCATCTGCTGCATCAGCGCTGCCCGTTTCTCCATGGACGCCATGTGACCCCGGATCAGTCGCATCTCCGTGGCGACGGAGGTGAAGTGTGCGTTCATGTCCGCCACCACGGCGGAGATGCGGTTGACCTGGGCACTCAGGGTGAGCAGCAGCACGAGGATGGACACTGCGATAACGCCCAGGATGGTGATGCCGGCCTGGATGCTGTAGTTCAGCCGGGCGCCCAGCTTATTCTTGATTTCGATCTGGCCGAGGATGATCCCCTCGAAGGAGCTGAGGGCGCGCCGGTACTGCTGCTGGAGGATGGCGTCGTTCAGCTCTTCGTCTTCTTCGCTCATGGAGGCGTGGAGTTTCCAGGTCAGTACGATGTCGTGCCGCCAATATCCCTGCCGCGTGCGACAGCCTCGGCGGGGGAGGGCGATTCGGAGCGCCCCACGCGCGACTCTTGGCAACCACGCAAGAGGCCATCCAATCGGGCCTATTCTATGCCCCTTCCCGGTGCACGGGGCAGCTTTCCCAACACACGGCTGGATGACCAAGGGTCAACGGTGGCCGGGCGGTGCTCGACGATGCGAGAAGGTGGTCCTGGTCGCCTGTTGGTCTCGGGATGCGCGCTTGCGACATGCCCCTGAGCCGGGGTTCGCGGCAGCCGCAGCGGGCGACAATACCCCAGCAATTAAGCTATTGCTAACGCACAGACATGATTGACAATTCCCGACTGGTGGGCAATGATTGGCGCGAACGATACAGCGTAGACTGTACGCAACATCTCCAAGCGCTTGATTGCGCGGATGTGTCGCAGCCGTGGCGCAGAAAAGGACCTTTTCAAGTAGTCCCGTCTTAGGGCGCAACTCCGGCGAGGGCCGGAGGATCGGCGC
>JARRNE010000492.1:0-3138 GCA_037385305.1 Chromatiaceae bacterium
GCCGCATCCGCCGCAGGAACATTTCGACCAGTTCGTCGCGCGTCCTTGCCTGGGTCTGGAACAACAGGCAGAGGATCAGGGTGTGGCGCTTACCGGGTTGGGAGAGATCGCGAAGATCGCCCACCTGCAGTTGGGCGGCCTCCGCGGCGAACTGGCGGATCTTGGTATGGGCGATGCCGGCCAGAAACGGCTTGGGATCGATAATGTCGTCGAGTTCCGCCAAGCGCTGCGTCCACCGGCGGATGTGCTTCAGCGTTGCCGGTCCTGGGGATTCTTTAAGGCGTGCGATAGCGGAGACGCTCTCCCCCGGTGGTACTTCAAGCAGGGCATCCAAGCGTGCGGCTTGCCCCTCGCTGAGACTGGCGGTGACCGAGTGGTACAGGTCAGCGTGGACCTGCTGGCGCAGATGCCCAACAACGCGATCGAGGGCACCGAAGGCGGGCAGCTCCACGCTGGCACGCGTCAGCGTTTCGATCGCAAAGTTGATCAGGTCCGCCGGGTCGCTCATGGTCAGTGCCGCTGTGCGGATCGCCGGTTCGATCAGCTGTTCACTGGCGTCGCCATAGGCGCGAACACCCAGATGGGCGCGGATGAGTCCCCGATACCGGAACAGCGTCTTGGTCTTGACCCTGGCATTGAGCAGCGCCGTGTCCGGCGGCAATCTCAAGGCATCGGCGAGAAAGACGATGATCTGCTTCGGCACCTCGCCGAGCAAAGGAAAGTAGCCGAGTTGCTGGCGTGTCTTGAGCATGACGAGGAAGGTCAATCGGGCACTGTCGCCGATGCTCTCCTTGAAGGTGAGCGCACTTTCCTCATCCGTGGGTCCGAATTGCACCTCCAGCTCCTCGTCGCTCAGCTGTTTGGGCAGTCGGGGATAGGCGGTGCGTTCGATCGAAGCCATGGTTTGAGAAATCCAGCTGATGAAGGGTACGAAAAACCCCCCGGAAATCGACCGAGTTCGATCTTGGTTTATCAGGGGGTTACAGGATGGCCCGGAAGGGTACCAAAATCAGCTGTTTTTGGTATACCCTTGACCACATGAGAAAGCGGGTCGCCATCTACGCCAGGGTCTCGACGGACGAACAGACTCCGGACAATCAACTGCAGGAGCTGCGCGGCGTTGCCGAGCGCATGGGCTGGCAGGTGGCCGCGGAGTATATCGACCACGGCATCGGTGGCGCCGCGGGCCGGGATCGGCGCCCGGCCTACGACCGGCTCTACGGCGCCTTCGTGCGGCGCGAGATCGACCTGGTGATGGCTTGGTCGGTTGACCGGCTCGGCCGCTCCCTGCAACAGCTCGTTGCCTTGCTCTCAGACCTGCATGCCAAGGATGTCGACCTGTATCTGCACCAGCAAGGAATCGACACCACGACCCCGGCCGGCAAGGCCATGTTTCAGATGTGCGGGGTCTTTTCGGAATTCGAGCGCGCTATGATCCGCGAAAGGGTAAAGGCCGGCCTGGAGCGGGCGCGGGCTCAAGGTAAGAAGCTGGGAAGGCCGCGGGCACCGGAGATCGTCGAGAACAAAATCCGCGCTGCGCGCCGGCAGGGCAAGGGGATCAAGAAAATCGCCTGTGAGCTCGGTATCGGCGTCAGCACCGTGCAGCGCGTCGTCCACGAACCAAGACCATAGGTCTTGGCCGATCGATGGCCTGCTCAGGACAGCCAGATAGAGATCCCCGAAATGAACCGGAAGAGACCGAGCTGGCAACCGATCAGCGCTTTACCCATGATCGCGTCGTTCATCGATGGCATGGTGAGCGACACCTATGAACAATGGGAGACGCTACAGCCGGCGAGAGCCAGGCCGCATGTGCTCGACTCGGCCCTTGTCGAGCGCATCGAGCGCGCTTACTCCGAGCAGCTCGACACCAGTACGCTGTTCCAAGAGCAGTTGTCCCGCTGGCGAAAAGGAGCGCTATCAGCCGAGCAGTCGAACGAGGTCACGCGCTTGGAGGGCCAGGTCGAGACGCTGCGAGCCAACCTGACGAACATCCTGGATCTAGCTGCTGAGGTCAAAGACCACACCATCGACAAGATCCTGGAGAAGGACGAGTTGGCGCTCGGCCTCGATGTCCTGCTGGGAAGACACCGGCTCTGAGGTCGCCATGACCACGATCAGCTTTGAATTCGAGCCCTCCGCGTTCGGCGCCCTGCGCCTGGCCCCGAACGAGTTCGCGCGCGAGATGCGTATCGCCGCAGCGGTGCAGTGGTATGCCCAGGGGGTCGTCTCCCAGGGTAAGGCCGCCGAGCTCGCTGGGCTGACGCGTGCCGACTTCCTGGACGAGCTCCATCGGCGCAACGTCCCCGCCTGCCAGGTCACGCCTGACGAGCTGGCGGACGAGATCCATGGCGCCTAGGCGTTGGGTGGTCAACGCCTCGCCGCTGATCTTGCTCGGCAAGACGAATCACCTCGGGCTCCTCGGCGCACTGACGGATCAGCTTGTTGTCCCGAAGGCCGTTGTCGAGGAGATCGGCGCCAAACCCGATGGCAAGACGCTACTGCGCGTGATCGCCGAAGAACCGGTCTATACCCTGGTCGATAACGAGGATGCGACTCCGGATATCCTGGGCTGGGACCTGGGTGCCGGAGAAACCCAGGTCATTGCGAATGCACAGAGTCACGGTGCCGAGCGTGTCGTCATCGACGATCTAGAGGGCAGACGCTGTGCCAAGGCTATGTGCTTGAAGGTCATTGGAACCCTCGGCATCGTCGGCCGCGCCAAGGCGATGGGGCTGATCGATCAGGCAGAGCCCGTGGTCCGGCGCCTGCAAGAGACCGGGCTGTACGCTTCGGACGACCTGGTGCGCCGACTTCTGAGAGAAGTCGGCGAATAGTCGTACCGTCTGCCGTCGCCCAAGATTACTAAAATTTACACGTATCCTGATCAAGCCCGGAGAAGGACGGAGACCTGCCGACCAAGCCGGAGAAGAGCGAGCGGGTACTGATCAAGCTGATCCAACGCTGCGAGCGCCCCATCGTGCTCTTCGTCGACGACGCCCACGACCTGAACGGAAACACCTTGCGCGGGCTCAAACGCATCATCGAGCGAGTGCATCGCCGGCGCGGGCGGCTGTCGATCGTGCTGGCCGGACATCCGAAGCTCAGAAACGATCTGCGTCGTCCGACACTCGAGGA
>JARRNE010000493.1:0-4848 GCA_037385305.1 Chromatiaceae bacterium
CCGGGAGAGCCGGTTCCGGCGCAACGGCGGCTCGGTCTTCCCTGTCGAGCTTCACACCGGGCCGGTGGAGATCAAGGGACGGCGTCATCTCTTGTCCCTGGTTCGGGATGTCACGGAACGTCAGCTGCTGCAGGAGCATATCCACCACTTGGCGTATCACGATGCCCTGACAGGTCTGCCCAACCGGGCGATGTTCAGTCACGCGCTCCACCATGCTCTGGCCCAGGCCAAGCGCTTCTGCCGCAGCTTGGCGGTCATGTTCATCGATCTGGACCGGTTCAAGCAGATCAACGATGCGCTTGGTCATGACGCGGGTGACCGTCTGCTGCAGGAAATGGCTCGGCGGCTTACCGCTTGCCTGCGGGAGGCGGACGTCGTGGCCCGTCTTGGCGGTGACGAGTTCGTCGTCCTCGTCGAGGAGCTTGCCTCGTGCACGCAGGTCAGTGCGCTGACCGGAAAGATCCTATCGGCCATTGCCGCACAGGTGGTCCTGGACGGACAAGCCCTGCAGGTAACTGCCAGCATCGGCATCAGTGTCTACCCCTCAGACGGGGCGGACGAGCGCACATTGATGAAGCACGCCGACATCGCGATGTACAGCGCCAAGGAGCAGGGAAGGAACGACTACCAGTTCTATGTCGCCCAGATGAGCGAGCGAGCTCATAGCCTGATGGCCCTGGAGTCGGGTCTGCGCACGGCCCTCAGCAAGGGCGAGCTAAGGCTCCACTACCAGCCAAAGCTCGATACCCTCACCGAGGCGATCAGCGGGGTGGAGGCACTGGTTCGTTGGCAGCATCCCGTGCGGGGGCTCGTGCGGCCTGCCCAGTTCATTCCGTTGGCAGAGGAGTCCGGCCTGATCATTCCGCTTGCGTTGTGGGTGTTGGAAGAGGCGTGTCGCCAAAGCGTGGCCTGGCAGCGTGAGTATCTACCAGCCCTACGCATTGCCGTAAACATCAGCGCTCGCCACTTCTCCGACGCGGGCCTGGCCCAAGAGATACTCGCCATCCTCGTCCGGACCGGCGTCGTCCCCTCACAGCTGGAGCTGGAGATCACGGAGGGTACCGTTATGCAAAACGGGGAAACGGCAGCCCAGACCCTTTCTGACCTGAAGAATATCGGCATTCACATTACCCTGGATGACTTTGGCACCGGATTCTCCTCCCTTTCCCAATTGAAGCTGCTGCCCATCGACACTATCAAAATCGACAAATCCTTCATAAGAGACCTCCCTGGTGATAGCGGCTACGAGGCTATCACCAAGACCATGATCACCATGTGCAAGAGCCTTGATCGCACGGTGGTAGCGGAAGGTGTGGAAACCGCCGAGCAACTGGATTTCCTCAGGCGGCACCGATGTGACCAGGTCCAGGGCTATTATTTCTGCGCGCCGGTGTCCGGCGATGCGTTCTCCGCCTATTACCGGCAGCGGACATCGACATCGAGGGGCGGATCGACAGACATCTCCAAGGTCGCCGCCGGGCTCGGGAAGAAATAGGGGCTGATCGGGTCACCAGGCGTTAGTCGTCTTGGTCAAACGTCAGCCGCTGCCGTGGGTTCAGCTTCCGTTGCATTCGCACGGAGGGGCGGAGGTGCCGTCGCCCGCACACAGATCCAGGCAATGCGCTGGGCGAAGTCATCTGGGCCAGGGCGTTTGGAAGAGGG
Organism: Chromatiaceae bacterium; assembly: GCA_037385305.1. GTDB lineage: Bacteria > Pseudomonadota > Gammaproteobacteria > Chromatiales > Chromatiaceae > JARRNE01. Next base: position 1,663 of record JARRNE010000493.1, read on the forward strand.
TGCAAGGCGGCGCCCTGGGGCTGTGGCACGTTCCTGCCGGTTGGCATCAGCGCATGGCCTCTGCCGCGGCCAGGTTGGCCTCGAGCAAAATTTCCAGCTCTTCCAGGGAAATAACCTTCAGGCCGAGGGTGCGGGCCTCCATCGTAGCGGCGAGGACGATGACCGGGTTGGCCGGCTTACAGATGACGAGCTTGGAGTGGTGGTTCTGAGCGATGAGGGCGTATTGCTCGGGGAGTTCCCAGGTTTGCATCAGCCGGTAGCCCATCCCAGGGTGCATGGCCTCCAGGATCTCTCTCATAAGAGGCTGCGTGAGGGGAAGCGGCCGCTCGGGATCCTGCACCAGGCGCTCCAACACCTTGAGAAGGAAGAGCTCTCCGATGTCGTGGAGCAGCCCCGCGAGAAACGCCTCTTCGGCTCGGGCGCGATAACCCGTCCGCTCCGCCACCCAGCGGGCACCCAGGGCGCTCGCAAAGGCGCGTCGCCAAAGAAGCGGCAGGTAGGCCCCGATAACGGGGACCCGCGAGTGATGCGCCTGGGCCTGAGAAGCCATCAGGGCGAGGTTCGCCACCCGCTCAATCCCCAGCCGTACCACCGCGTGACTTACCGTCTCGACCTTTCTCAAGCCCACGAAGAACGAGGAGTTGGCCGCCTGCAGGATGCGGCTCGCGAGGGCCTGGTCGCGCAAGATCAGGGCAGTGATCTGCGCCATCGAGGCGCCGTCATCCGCCTTCATCTTTTGCAGCTCGAGGGCTACGGGGCTGAACACGGGCAGCTGTTGGCTGTCCGCCTCGAAATTCTCCTCGATGAGGGCTTGAATCGGCTTTTCCGCCACAGGGCTACTCTGAAGATCCGGCTTGGGCCGAGCTTGCTACCACCTGTGTCCTGCTTGTGGCGGGTCCCAAGCGTCGCGGAGATTCCGTCATAACCCGTGGACCTCTCCTGCCAAGCGCAGGAGCTCCGGCAGCGGGCGGGGTCTACCGAAGCGAGGCAGGTGGCGGAGGATCTCGTGCACGCTGGTGTAGCCCTGGGCCGCCTTTGCCAGCCCGTCTTCGAGCAGTGTGATCAGGCCGGAGCTCTCCACGCTGATGCGGCGGATCTCAGAGGATGTCTTCTTGCCGAGTATGGCCTCCTTTACCATCTCGTTGAGGACGAGCAGCTCGAACACCCCGACCCGTCCGGCGTAGCCCGTGTAATGGCAGCGCGCACAGCCACGCCCCGTCCGGAAGGTGGCGCCGACCAGATCGGCCTGGGTGCAGCCGAGACGCTGCAGCTCGTGGGCGTTCGGCCGATAGGATTCGGCGCAGTGCTCGCAGACCCTGCGCAGCAGCCGTTGCGCCAGTACCGAGACGACAGTGGAGGAGATCAGGAAGGTCTCGATCTCCATGTTCATGAGTCGCAGCAGGCCGCCGATGCTGTCCTCCGTATGAAAGGTGGTGAGCACCTTGTGTCCCGTCAGGGCCGCTTGAATGGCGGACTCAGCCGAGAACTGGTCGCGGATCTCTCCCAGCACGATGACGTCCGGGTCTTGCCGGACCATGTGCCTTAGGGTCTCCTCGAAGGTGGGGTTGATCTTCGGATTGAGGTTGCATTGGGCGATACCGTCGATCACGTACTCCACCGGGTCTTCGGCGGTGGTGATGCTGCGCTCCATGTCGTTGAGATAGTTGATGCAGCCGTACAGGCTGGTGGTCTTGCCGGAGCCGGTGGGCCCGGTGATGAGGATCACGCCACTTGGGATGTCGAGGGCGTCCTCGATGAACCGCTCGAGCATGCGCGGGGCCATGCCGACCTGCTTGATGTCGAGCAGCTCCGCCTTGCGGCTGAGCAGGCGCAGGACGATCTTCTCGCCGAAGATGGTCGCATAAAAGGAGACCCGGACGTCGCTGCGCCGGCCCGTCGCGGGGTCCTCGAAGCGGAAGCCTCCCCCCTGGTGGCGCCGCTTTTCGGCGATATCGGCCCGGGCAAGTACTTTGATCCGGCTCGCGATCCCGGGCGCGAGCTCCCGATCGATCTCCTTGTGCAGCAACAGGATGCCGTCCCGGCGGAAGCGCACCCGGATGAGCTGACGCATGGGCTCGATGTGGATGTCGCTGGCGCCGACCTCCAGCGCAGCCACGATCAGTGAATGCACCAGGGTGGTGACCAGGGTTTCGTCCTGTGCGGGGGCGGCCTCGCGCGTGTGACGGAGGCTGGCTTGGAACGTCTTGATGGTTTCCTCGAGGGAGCGCCGGGTTGTGATAGCGGGCACCACAGTGCCGAAGGCCCCTTGGGCCGCCTGGCGAGCGACCCGATCGAGCGGGTTGCAGAACGCCACCTGGACGCCCTGAGCATCCCGTCGCAAGGGCACTGCCTGGTGCCGTTGACACCAGTCGGGCTTGACCAACCCCAACAGCTCCCGCTCGAGCTCGCTAAAGGACGGCTCGACGCTCGGGAATCCGAGCTGATCGGCCAATACCTCGACAAGCTCCCGCTCGTGGATGAGGTGTTTCTCCACCAGGATCTCGCCGAGGCGCTTTCCGGCAAACGCGGGGTCCTGCTGGGCCTCGAGCGCTGCCCGCAGCTCCCCCGGTCGCAGGTGCCCGAGCTCCACCAGGAGGCTGCCCAATGGCACGGTGTCGCCTTGGGCACGCAGGGCCTCGCGCAGCTGTTGCTCTGTGAGGTATCCGAGCTCCTTGAGGATCTGGACCAGTGGGTGCTCTTCGCCGACCTTCTCGCGGATACGCAGCGCGTGGCGAAGCTGCGAGTCGGTCAGGAGCCCCTGCCCCAGGAGCATGCGTGCAATCTGGGCCCCGGTCCCTGCCTTCTCGAATGGGGGCTCGGAGTCCCCACCCGTGCCGGCGGCAGCCCTGCCTTCCGCCAGCCGGGAATCTTGCAAGCTCATGGACACGTTAGGCGAAGCCGTATTGGGTTACGACGAAATTGTGCGCTGAATACTCTGGAGGCTCGGCGCTTCATGCCGCGCTCTCGTATCCAGTGCGGCTGGCGACGGGCAGCGATCGCGCCAAACCCGTCCACACCCGGCATCTGACCATCCATGCTGGCGTATACTCTCCGTCGCGGCCTGGTGGACTTTCCCGATGCGCGGCTGCGTCCGCGCTTGCTGCAGTTGGCCCAGGCGTTCGGCGAGCACCCCACCGCCCCCATCAGTGTGGCGCTGAACGGCGCGGCCAGTCAGAGCAAAGCCGC
>JARRNE010000494.1:0-3763 GCA_037385305.1 Chromatiaceae bacterium
CGCCCTGCGAGCAGAGCACCTGTGCAAACGGTGAACGCCCATTATTTCCTAACGTAACTGGAGTATAGTTTAGCTTGGCAATCACTCAAGTATTGCCACGCCAAGCGGTCGGCGATGGCAGGCAGCCTCTCGCCACTAATGGTTCTCGCACTTGGAGTAGCTAACCGCCGATCCGGACAAAGAGGTAATTTTGCACAAAAACACTGGTCATTTCAGCTATCCCCCTCTGGACGGGTCCGGTTGATGACCTGCGCTCAACTGACGCCAAGCGCGATGCTTGGCAACTTCTCGCTCCAGACTGGCCCAATCTGCCCTCCAGCGGGAAGCGCGCACAGTGGCGCTCACGCTGATTCCCGATGCTCGTTCACGTCCACAGTTGGCCACTAGCAGGTATAGTCCTGCTAACAAGTATCCGGACCTAATCTTGCACATACTGGGTCTCAGGTAGCATGAAGAACGATTTGATCAATTCTGCGTTTTGCTGCAGTTTGCGCATGGCCGAACGCACGGCACGTGTCAAATGGTTTTTGTCGGTGACGCCCTGCCGGCCGACCATCTTATTTTTGAGGGTGTTCCAGACTTGCTCGTCGGGATTGAGCTCTGGCGAATAGGTGGGGAGAAAGAATACCCGCAGCTTCGTGCGATGCGCCCGCACAAAGTCACGCAGGGCCTCGGACTGGTGAAAGGGCGCCCGATCAACGATCACGATCAGCGGGGTCGTGCGGCCCTTGGTCAGCTGCTTGAGAAAGGCGATGTAGCGCGCCGTGTTGATCTTGCCCTCCTCCCGCCGTGACCGCCGAGAGCAGGTTGACACCGCCGCGCTTGCCGCTGGCCGGCACCTCGGCGGGCGTGCCCCGCTCGCCCCAAGTCTTGCCGGCCTGCGTCTGCAGGCCGATGCCCGCCTCATCCTCGAAGGCAATGTCGGCGTGAAGCTTGTCGGCCAAGCGGCGGATGCGCGGAAAAGTCTCGTTGACAAAGCGTTCAACCGCCGCCGGCGACTGCTCGCGCGGGCGCCAGCGCGGCTTGCGATAGCTCAACCCCCAGACGGCGCCGGTGCATCCCGACCGTGGAGCCCCCGACGGTGAGGCCAAAGTACTTGTGCAACAGCGCCGCCAGGATGTCGCGCGTCCACAAGGCCGTCTCATACCCGAAGTCCTGCGGCGTCTTCTCCAGCACGGTCTGGCGCAGCCAGTCCTCGATCTCCGGGGTGATCAGCGGGGGCGCCCCTGGCGCGGGGCGGCTCTCCAGCGCCTCCCAGCTCCCCTCGCGATAGCGCTTGAGCCATTCGTAAACCGACGAGCGGCTGACGCCGAGAACATCGACGATGAGCTCTGGACTGTAGCCCTTCTCCTCAATCGCCCGCACCGCAACCTTGCGCAGATAGCCCATCGGCTCATCGGGAATCTTGCGCGCATCGTTCATCCACTCCTCGACCATCGCTGCCTCCGGTTCTGTACGTCTTGCCTAACATCTAAAGACTTAGACAGCCGCGGGCGCAAAATGTCCGGACGCCAAATGACGGGACGATAAGTATCCCTGCGCTCTGAGCCCTAGGTCAAGGCCGGTCAAGGTCAGGGCGAAACCGTGCTCGCGAGAAATATCTTGGATAACTAGTAAGTTATCCATTGTTCTGGACAATCGCCCCGCGCGGTTGTATAAAGCACAGCAACTTCGAGCGGTTGGAGATCCTGTGCTTGAATCTGCGCGAGATTACCGTCTGCCCGGTAGCAGGGAGCGAGGGAGGGCGCTTTCAAGCGCTGCTCAAAGCCCACCACTACCTCGGCTCACTACCAAAGATCGGCCACACCCTCTGGTATGTGGCCACCTGGCATGAGCGCTGGCTGGCCCTGCTGATTTTCTGCGCCGCGGCCTTGAAGTGTGCGGCCCGTGACCGCTGGATCGGCTGGGATTTGCGCCATCAGTATGATCGCCTGCATCTGATCGCCAACAACGCGCGCTTTCTGATCCTTCCTGGGCAGCATTATCCGAATTTGGCCTCGCGCGTTCTCGCATTGTGCGAACGGCGCCTGAACCAGGATTGGAGCGCGCACTTCGGCTATCCCTTGTGGCTGCTGGAGAGCTTCGTCGATCCGCGCTTCTTCCGCGGCACCATCTACCGCGCGGCCAACTGGGAGTATGTGGGCGATAGCCGTGGCTTTCGCCGTACCCGTGCTGGCTATAGCCCCACGGCCTGGGCGCCCAAGCAGGTGTTCGTACGCCCCTTGGTGCCCCGTGTTCAGGCCCGCTTGTCCCAACCCGTCCTTGCTCCGCGTTACCACCATGGAGTCCCGAAGCTGATGTTACACGCCGAGCAGATGCGCTCACTGCCAGAGTTCTTCGCCGATATCCCGGACCCGCGCCGTGCTCAGGGACGGCGCCATCCCTTGCCAGTGGTTTTGGCCATCGCCACCGCCGCCGTGCTGTGCGGGGCACGGGGCTACAAGGCCATCAGCCAATGGGCCCAAGACTTGGGCCAGAAGGCCCGCGCGCGCTTTCGCTGCCGCTATCGCAATGGCCGCTACGAGGTGCCCAGTCGCACGCGTTTTCGCGAGGTGCTCATCAGCGTTGACCCGCAGGCACTCGACCAAGCCCTGCAAGGCTGGAATGCCCAGTATGCGAGCGACGACCAGGCCTTGGCCATCGACGGCAAAACCATCTGCAACGCCATCGATGAGGACGGCCGTCAGACCCATATCCTCAGTGCCGTCGGGCACGACAGCAAGCGCTGCCACACCCAAAAAAAGTCGCCGCTCTGCCCGTAGACGGCACCGAGGAGGTCAAGCAGACCAACGAGATCGGGATGTTCATTCCCCTCCTCGCGGGCCTGGACATCGCCGGCAAGACGATAACCACCGACGCTTTGCTTACCCAGCGCGAGGCGGCCCGCTACCTGGTCGAGGAACGCAACGCCCATTACCTGTTCATCGCCAAAGACAACCAACCGACCCTCCAGGCCGATATCCGCTTACTGTTCGAGCAGCGCGCCGCCCCACAGTTTTGCGAGCCCCTCACACTCGAGCACGGACGGCTCGAATCGCGCCGCATCTGGACCTCAACACGCCTCAACGACTATCTGGACTTTCCCCACGTCGGCCAAGTCTTCCTCATCGAGCGCCAGCGCATCGAGAAGAAGACCGGTAAAGAGTCCACCGAGATCGTCTGCGGCCTGACCGACCATACCCCCGATCGCGCTGATGCCGAGCAGGTGCTGACACTCAACCGCGGCCACTGGGGCATCGAAGCCCACCACTACATCCTCGACTGGAACTGGGACGAGGACCGCTGCACCCTACGCACTGGCCATGGACCGCAAAACATGACCCGGCTGCGCCGCTTTGCCACCGGTTTGATCAAGTCCAGAAGCTCCGACAGCGTTGCTGCCACCATCGCTAAACTTGCCCGCAACGTCCGACGCGTCTTTGACTATTTGCGCATGACCGAGAATTCCGCCCCACAGCAACCGGCCCCGGCTCCGCACATCGCTTAGAACGGTTTTGCCTTGCCCTGTGAGCCTGATCGCTTGCGCCCCGGAAGAGGGCGCCGGCGATGCATTGCTCCCATGTGCCAGTCAACGATAAATCAATGCCTTAGTTGCGCGGGAGGCGGGTTGCACCCGTGCGGCTTGCGACTTCGGTGCAGGTGAGCGGGACGATCCTGAAACGGCTTGGTGTCACCGCCATCGAGCTTGTCGATTCGACTTCCGTTACGCTGCTGGCGGGGGCCGAAAACGCCTTTCCCGGTACGCGCACGAAAGCGTCGATCA
>JARRNE010000495.1:0-4798 GCA_037385305.1 Chromatiaceae bacterium
GCCCCGACCGCGCCCAGACCGAGCATGAGGCCCGCGCCGATGAACTTGAGGGCAATTGCCAATGCTGCTGCGACGTCGAGATCCATGATATTCCCCGTGGATAGATGAACGGTTGAAAACTTTCAGTGCGCCTCTTGGTGCGCCATGTCCAGATAGACAATGGTCAGCACCATGAAGATGAAGGCCTGCAGCGTGATGATCAGGATGTGGAAGATCGCCCAGACCAACTGCAGCCCGCCCGCGGATACCCCCATGCCTATGCCGCCGCTGTACATGATCGCGATGAGGATGAAGATCATCTCCCCCGCGTACATGTTGCCGTAGAGTCGCAGGGACAGCGAAATGGGCTTGGACACCAGGCTGATCCCCTCCAGCACCATATTCGCCGGCAGTCCCCATTTGCCGAAGGGCTGCAGGGTGAGCTCGCCCACGAAGCCGCCAACTCCCTTGATCTTCAAGCCGTAGTACAGCATCAGGAAGAAGACCGCCAGCGACATGCCGAAGGTCGCATTCGGGTCGGTGGTGGGGACGATCCTCAGGTGCGGGACCCCGAGCTTGCCCGCGAGCCATGGGACGAGGTCCACGGGGATGAGGTCCATGAGATTCATCAAGAAGATCCAGACGAACAGAGTGAGCGCCAAGGGCGCCACCAGGGGGTTCCTGCCGCTGAAGCCCCCCCGGACGTTATCCTCGACGAATTCCACCAGCCATTCGGCAAAGTTCTGGCCGCCGCTAGGGACGTCCACCGTCGCAGACTTCGCCACTTGGCGGAAGAACCAGACGAAGATCCACCCCAGCAACACGGAGAAGAACATGGTGTCGACGTTGATCGACCAGAAACCCATCGAGCCGGCTTCCTGGATGCTGTGGGCGAGGCCCCAGCCATGCTCGGGCGAGTAGCCAAAGGTGAGGTTGGTCAGGTGATGCTGGATGTACTCGGACGATGTGAGCGTGTCAGGGCTGGCCATCGGTCTCATTTCTCCGGGTTCGAGCGGGCACCCCATGCGGGCGCGATGACTGCCGGCAAAACCTGGACGGCGAGGTAGGCGCCGAGCAAGGCCGGCAGATTCAATCGCTCAATCGTCACAAAGAAGACGGCAAACAGGCCGAGGACCAGGGCGATCTTGGCAACCTCGGCCCAATAAAAGCGCACCAGGAGCAGCTCGGCATTTTGCGCCCGATACCGCTGGAAGATCCAAAAGGCGACAAGCGCATTGGCGGCGAGACAAACTCCGCCTCCGATCAGCGCGGACAAAGCCGCCATGACACCCAAGGGCCACGCGACGGCCACCGCAACCAGGGTCACGGCGATCTGGGCCAAAAGCACCCCCCGGACATCTCCCCCACCGGGTTGCCGCATCGGTTTCACAGCAAATAAAGCCTGTCGCGGCAACACCGGCCACGCAGTATAAGTACGCTCGAATGTAGGGTCAAACGCCGCTTATCGGCTTTCCCCGCCCGACGATGCACCGCTTCCCGGGGCGGCACCGCGGCGAGCATGCTGGCCACAAGACAGTCCACCGGCGAGTCTCAGCTGATGTGGGCGAGGATGCCGTCCAGCTCGTCGAGGCTGTTGTAGGCGATCACCAGCTTCCCGGCACCGCGGGCCCCCTGCTGGATGGCGACCCGAGCACCGAGGCGCTCCGCGAGGTAATCCTGCAGCCGCCGGACGTTGGGATCGAGGTCTTGGGGCCGCTCGGGAGCAGGCCCGGCCTCCTCCTGCAGCTGCAGCCGCCGCACCAGCCGCTCGGTCTCCCGAACCGACAGCCCGCGGCTGACGACCTGCTGTGCCGCGGAGCTCTGGTGGGGGCCGCGCAAACCAAGCAGGGCACGCGCGTGCCCCATCTCCAGCCGCCCGTCCTGAAGGCGATGGCGATCGCGGACTGCTCGTCCACGTCACGCACCACCACCGGTATTTCCGAGAGTCCGGCCTGCTGGCAGGCGCGCCAGCGACGCTCGCCGGCCACGATCTCGTAACGGCTGTCCCCGAGGGGCCGTACCACGATCGGCTGTATAACCCCTTGCACGGCGATCGAGTCCGCGAGTTCCCGCAGGCTGTCCGGGTCGAGCTCGCGCCGGGGCTGAAACCGGCCGCGTTGGATAAGATCCACCGGCAGGCTCGTCACTCGCTCCCCGGTGGGGGCATCGGCCGTCTCCTCGTTGGCCTCTTCGAGCCCCACCTGCCCCTCGCGCATGCCCCCGAGGAGGGCATCCAACCCGCGGCCGAGACCTCGCTTCTTAACGGACATGGCGCTTGCCGAAGGCCTTTCCTAAGCGACCGCCTGCGGCCTGTGCTCATGGCGCCGCAGCACCTCGCTGGCCAAGGCCAGGTAGGACACGGCACCTCGGGAGCTCTTGTCGTAGAGGATAACGGGCACGCCATGGCTGGGCGCCTCCGCAAGGCGCACGTTGCGGGGAATGATGGTGCGGTAGACCTGCTCGCTGAAATGGGTCAGCAGCTGGTGAGAAACGTCGTTGGCGAGGTTATTCCGGGGGTCGTGCATAGTGCGCAGGATACCCTCGATGCGCAACCCCGTATTCCGGCTGGTCCGGATCTGCTCGATGGTGTCCAGCAGGGCGGACAGCCCCTCCAACGCATAGTATTCGCACTGGATGGGTATCAGCACCCCATGAGCCGCCACCAGGGCATTGACCGTCAACATGTTGAGCGAGGGCGGACAGTCGATGATGACGAACTCGTAAGCCTCCACGACGGCCGTGAGCACATGCGCCAGGCGGCGCTCGCGGTGGGGCGAGCTGATGAGCCCCACCTCCGCGGCGGTCAGGTCGCTGTTGGCGGGAATCAGATCGAAGCCGGGGGCGGGTTGGTCGACGGGCCACAGGCAATCCGCGAAAGGCATGTCCCCCAGCATCAGGTCGCAGGTAGAGCGCCCGAGATCGTGTTTGTCCACGCCGCATCCCATGGTTGCGTTGCCCTGGGGGTCCATGTCGACCAGCAGGACCTTCCGCTTCATGGCGGCGAGAGAGGCGGCCAAGTTCACGGCGGTGGTGGTCTTCCCCACCCCGCCCTTCTGGTTTGCAATCGCGATGATTCGGACCATCGATGGTCTAGTCGAAGCGGATCTGGATAAGGTGTCGCTCCCCCTCCAGCAAAGGCACCCGCAGGGGATGCACCTCGACGGCGTCGGGAGGCGGCTCAAGGTCTTTCAGCTCGGCATCCGTCCGCCTTCCCTTCATGAGGAGGAGCCGAGCGGGCCGTGCCATCAGCCCCGCGACCGCCCCGAGGATCTCCGGGACGGTGGCCATCGCGCGGGAGACAATGGTAGCGAATTTTCTATCCCACTGATACGACTCGATGCGGGCATGGACCACGGAGACATTCGTCAGGCCGAGCTCCATGACGGCCTGCCGGACGAAGCGGACCTTCTTTCCGTTGCTGTCGAGCAGCACGAAGGCCTGCTCCGGGACCATGACCGCCAACGGCAGCCCCGGCAGGCCGGGGCCTGTCCCCAGGTCGAGGACCGGCCCCTGACCCAAGTAAGGGGCGACTGCCAGGCTGTCCAGGAGGTGTCGCGGGACCATCTCCCAGGGATCACGCACGGCGGTGAGGTTGTAAGCCCGATTCCAGCGCGCGAGAAGACCCAGAAAGACGAGCAGACGTTTCCGCTGTGCCGGGTCCGAATTCAGACCGAGCAAGGCGAGTCCCCGGTCCAGCCGCTCCCCAAGCGCATTTGCTGCGGGCTCAGGCACTGCGCTTGAGGTGGATCAGCAGCAGCGAGATTGCTGCCGGAGTGACACCCGGGATGCGGGCCGCCTGCCCGACGGTCGCCGGGCGCACCCGTTTGAGCTTCTCGCGCACCTCCGAAGAGAGCCCGCGCACCCGATCGAAGTCGAAGTCCGCAGGCAGACCCGCCGCCTCCTGCGTCCGCTGCCGGTCGATCTCGTCTTGTTGGCGCCCGATGTAGCCCGCGTACTTCGCCTGGATCTCCACCTGCTCCGCCACCCGCGGATCCCCCACGCCCGGCCCCAGCCCCGGAAGGTTCATCAGCGAACGGTAGTCGACCTCGGGCCGTGCCAGCAGGTCGAGCGCCCGCATCTCCCGCCGCAGGTCGTCCCCCAACACCTCGCGTATGCGCCCGTTCGCCGGGTCTGGCCGGACATAGGCGGCACCCAGCCGCTTGCGTTCCGTCTCGATCGCCTCCCGCTTCTCCTCAAACAGCCGCCACTGGGCCTCGCCCACAATCCCCAGCCGGCGGCCCGTCTCTGTCAGCCGCAGATCCGCGTTGTCCTCCCGCAGCAGCAGTCGATACTCGGCCCGGCTGGTAAACATGCGGTAGGGCTCGTTGGTGCCGCGCGTGACAAGGTCGTCCACCAGCACCCCGAGATAGGCCTCGTCGCGTCGCGGGCACCAGGGCTCCAGACCCTGCGTGTACCGGGCGGCATTGATCCCGGCGAGCAGCCCCTGGGCCGCCGCCTCCTCGTAGCCGGTCGTTCCGTTGATCTGCCCCGCGAAGAAGAGCCCCTTGACGAAATGGGTCTCCAGGGACGGCTTCAGGTCTCGCGGGTCGAAGAAGTCGTACTCGATAGCGTACCCCGGCCGCGTGATGTGGGCCTGCTCGAAACCGCGTATGGAGCGCACCAGGTCGTACTGGATGTCGAAGGCCAGGCTGGTGGAGATGCCGTTGGGGTAGATCTCGGCGGTTTGGAGTCCCTCCGGCTCCACGAAAATCTGGTGGGACCCCTTCTCCGTGAAGCGCACCACCTTGTCCTCGATGGAGGGGCAGTAGCGGGGCCCGATGCCTTCGATAACCCCTGTGTACGTGGGAGAGCGGGAGAG
>JARRNE010000496.1:0-5335 GCA_037385305.1 Chromatiaceae bacterium
CCGATGCTCTCGGTCGAGGTGCTCCTGTGCGGCACCTGCATGGACGCCCGCGGGCTCACCGATGACGCGCTGGTCGAGGGGGCGCGGCGCAGCGCCCTCGACGAGCTGGCCGAGCGGACCCTGGCCGCCGAGCGGGTCCTGGTGTTCTGACGCTCGACCCGGCCATCGCCAGCCGGGTATAACCACGAGTCGCGGCGCTACGGGCGCCGCCGCAAGCGGCGGAGGAGTCGATCATCCCATGTCCACCGTGACCGTTCTGTCCAAACAGCCGCCCGGCGGGCACTGCTCCCTTTATATGCGCTACGCCCAGTGCATGGAGGCGTGGGGTCGTGGCTGAGCGCCAACACCTTTCGACCCGCTGCGTGCATGCCGGGGAGCTGCCCGACGCCCACGGCAGCCCCCACACCCCGGTCTACGCCACGACGACCTTCGCCTTCCCGTCCAGCGCTGCCATCCTGGACGTGGTGGAGGGCCGCACCGCCGGCGCCCTCTACACCCGCTACGGGCTGAACCCCACGATCCAGGCCCTCGAGGCCAAGCTCGCCGCCATCGAAGGGGCGGAAGCCGCACTCACCTTCGCCTCCGGCATGGCGGCGGAGGCGGCGGTCTTCCTTGCCCACGGACGCGCCGGGGTGATCTGCACCGGCGATGCCTATGGCGGCACCCTGGAGCTGATCGGCGAGCAGCTTCCGGCACTCGGCATCTCCACCCACCTGCTGCTCGGCAGCGAGCTGGACCGCCTCGATGGCCTGCTTGCCGGCGGCGCGGGACTGGTCTTCCTGGAGACCCCGAGCAATCCGACCCTGGAGATCTTCGACATTGCCGATATCGCCGCCCGGGCCCACGCCCGGGGCGCCCGGCTGGTGGTCGACAACACCTTCGCTTCGCCGGTTAACCAGCAGCCGCTGGCCTTTGGGGCGGACCTGGTGGTGCACAGCGCCACCAAGTACCTGGGAGGACACAGTGATCTCACCGCCGGGGCACTGATGGGGCCGAAGGCCCTGATCGACCCTGTCTGGCCCTGGCGGAAGAACCTGGGCTCGACCCCCGCACCCGAGACCGCGGCCCTGTTGGCCCGGAGCCTCCGCACCCTGGTGGTGCGGGTACGTGCCCAAAGCGCCTCGGCCATGGCGATCGCCCGTGCCCTCGTTGGGCATCCGCGGGTGGCCCGGGTCCTCTATCCGGGGCTCGAGACCTTCCCGGGCCATGCCCTCGCCGCGCGACAGATGTCGGACTTCGGCGGCATGCTGACCATCGAGGTGCAGGGGGGCGGGACGGCTGCCTCTGCCGTGGTCGATGGGCTGCGCCTGTTCGATGATCCGCCTCTCGGTCGGGCTCGAAGACCCCGAGGACCTGATCGCCGACCTGGAGCAAGCGTTGCGGTGAGCCCGCCGATCTACCTCGACTACAACGCCACAACTCCGGTCGCGTCCGAGGTGCTGGAGGCCATGCTGCCCTATCTGCGGAAGCACTTCGGCAACCCGTCCTCCAGTCATGCATACGGGCGTCAGGCCCGGGAGGGAGTGGCCCGGGCACGCCGTACAGCTGGCGGCCCTGGTCCGGCCGGAACCCCCGGAAATCGTCTTCACGGGGTCCGCCACCGAGGCCAACAACCTGGCCATTCTCGGGGTAGCCGACGCGCTGCGCGGGAGCGGAAGGCATCTCGTCACCAGCGCCGTGGAACATCCCGCCGTCACCCGGCCCATAGAGCACAAGGATGCAAGCGCAAATCTGACCTAAGTCAAGGAACAGCTGTAGAAGAATGTCAAGATCCCGCTGGAACAACGGCGAGGGACCTATCCATGGCAGATACCATTTCCCGTTACTTGGCGGCTGATCACCGACGCTGCGACCAGCTTCTTGCCGCTTGCGAGGCGGCAGTATCCTCCGATGCCTGGGACACTGCAGAGAAATCCGGGGCCCGCTTTCGGGATGCCACCCTGCATCACTTCGCGCTCGAGGAAGACCTGCTGTTTCCCGTCTTGGAGGAAGCAAACCCCGCCGGCCACGGACCCGCGAGCGTCATGCGCGTGGAGCACCAGCAACTACGCCAGCTGCTTGATCAGCTCGTGGCGGACTTATCCGTTCGGGATCGCGACGCCTGCCTCGGCGATTTGGAGACCTTGCATATCCTCAGTCAGCAGCACAATGCAAAAGAGGAGGCCGTTCTCTATCCGATGGCCGACCTGTCCTTGGGTGCGGCAGCCGGCGCCCTGCTGGCGCGGATGGAGAGAAGCTGAGGACATGGAGCGGCTCCTTGATGTGCGGGAGCTTGCCCCGCCCGAACCTTTGGAGCGCGTCCTCGATGCTTTGGCGGACCTCCCCGTCGAACACTCCCTGCGCGTCCTGCTCTCGCGTGAGCCTTTCCCGCTTTACGGCTTTCTCGACCGGATGGGTTATCGCTGGCGAACTGAGCGCAAGGAGGAACGCTACGAGGTCCTGATCCGGCCGGGCGGGGGACCGCCCCGATCACCGGAGGTATAGGGCGCTATGCTCAACCCAGCCGGCCTCAGTCTGGACCAGGCCCCACCGATTGCGGTGCCCTTCCGATTCTTCCTGACCGCACCGCTTTTCGCCTGCGCCGCCGGCCTCATCCTCGTCTGGGAGGGCGACGGGGCATCCGTCTCGCGCTGGACTCCCCCCGCCCTCGCCGTCGTCCACCTGGTTTCCCTTGGCTTCCTGACCCAGGTGATGTGCGGAGCCCTGTTTCAGATGCTGCCGGTGCTCGCGGGCGCACCCGTGCCTGCGGCAGTCGCCGCAGGTCGCTGGACCCATGGTCTGTTGCTGGCCGGAACCGTTGGTCTCTGCGTTGGATTTGTCGGCGGCGGTTGGCTTTGGCTAACGGGCGGCGCGGCGCTGGTCACCGGCTCGCTCGCCATATTTCTTGGTGCGATCGGCCGGGCGCTCGCGCAAGCCGCAAGTGGCTCCCAAACGGTCAAAGCCATGCGCCTCTCGCTAGCGGCGCTGGCGGTGACCTTGGGATTGGGTCTCACCCTGGTCGCTTATTTATCGGGTTGGGTGCACCTCGACCGATTTCCCGAGTGGGTCGACATCCACCTGGCCTGGGGGTTGCTCGGCTGGGCTGGTATCCTGATTATGGCTGTGGGGTATCAGGTTGTCCCTATGTTCCATGTCACTCCGCCCTATCCGCGGTGGATGCTGGTCTGGTCCGCACCGCTCGCGTTCCTGGGGCTGACGGTCGCTTTGGCGCTGACGGGCATCGGCCTTGGGCCTTATGCTGCGGTCGGAATCGGGTTGTCGATCCTCAGCTTCGTCGCCTTCGGACTGATGACACTCGGTACGCAGCTTCGGCGACAGCGGCGGCGCGTCGATGCAACGCTTCTCCACTGGTGGATCGCAATCATGGCCGCCCTCGCCGCGGCGGTGCTTTGGCTCGTGAGTGGACCGTCTCTCGTGGTTGGGGTACTCGCGCTCTTCGGCGTGGGGGTCGGGCTACCGAGCGGTATGCTGTTTAAGATTGTCCCCTTTCTCTGCTGGTTTCATCTGCAGTCAAGGCAGGTGGCGACACAGCGCTTCGATTACCGGATCCCCACCATGCATGGCTTCCTTGCGGAACGTGCCGCCCGGTTTCACGTCGGTGTCCACGTCGCCGCACTGGGGCTGCTCATCAGCGGCGCGAGCATCGCACCCGGGATGGTACGTTTGGCGGGCCTCACGCTGGCTATCTCCTCAGCACTCCTCGCAGGTCTACTGGCTCATGCCGCCATGGTGTATCGGCGTCATGCGGCGGTGCTGAGCGCTGGGGCCTCCACGCCTGCAAGCAAGATCGGGGGAGGCACCTCTTGGTGACTCACTATGCCAAAGCCACATGTCGGGGTTGTACGGTCCTGATGACGATCTTCCTTGGGTGTGGCAGCGTTCGCGCCTTCGCCGGGGAGCTGCCCCGCGGCGACTGCGCTGCGCCTAAGGCCGCCGCTGACCTTCGCCACTGCGATTTCTCGGGCCGCAGCCTTGAGGGGCGCGACCTGCGCGGTGCGCTGCTCGATGGCGCGCAGCTGGAGAGCGCCAAGCTCACGGGATCAACACTGCAGGGGCTAAGCGCCCGGGGGGCGGATCTGAAATGGGCCGACTTGAGCGGTTCCGACCTGTCCGGCGCCCTGATCAACGGGGCGCGGCTCGACCACGCTGTGCTGAGAAACGCCAGGCTCACGGACGTGCGTTTCGTCAATGCCGTGCTCGATGGCACCGACTTCGCCGGCGCCGTCATTGTCCCCGAGCATCTGAGGCAGATGCTCATCTGCCCGCGATGATCGCCTGCGGTCCTCCGGCGGCTCAACCGGGTCTGCCGTCGGCGCGAGGGTCCAGCAGATGCCTGCGGCATCGATCCAGGCGAGATAGGCCCCAGGGAACAGGAGCGGCGCGACGGCCCGCAGGACCGCCGCCAGATTGGCCAGGGCGAACGCGAGGACAGTGAGGGGCGAGGCATGCATGGGGCGGCCCGTGTGGCCCAGGGTGACCCGCGCCATCATGCCCAGCGTGAACACGCCGAAGCCCCCCACGGTGATGGCGTGCAGGGCGGTGGTCGAAGGGAGCGATGAAAAAGGCGAAAGGCCGTCCAGAATCAATCCGAAGGTGAGCCAGGCGTAGCCGCTGTAGAGGACCCCGAGGATAGGTTTCCCCCATGCACGGCGGTCGTGCCAGCCTGCCAGCCGGACCAGCTGGGCGAGTCCCAAGGCGATCGCGAGAAGGCCGGTAAAGCGTCCGCCTGGGCCTACCTGATCGGCGACCAGAAGGGCGACGGCCAGGGTGTATGTCACTCGTTCCACTGGCGCGCGGGACACGGCCTTCGCCCCGCCCAGACCACGCTCGGTGAAGAACGGCAGCACGCGCCCAGCGACCAGGAGGAGCGTCAGGACGATGAGATCGAGCATCAGGCGGCTCCCGCGGGGGGCCAACGCGGGGGCGATTCCATTGAGGCCGAGGTGGACGAGCAGGGCGGCGAGGGCCATACCGGCGAGAATGACGAGAAAGACCCGATTGGTGCGGTTGGCCCCCGACCAGAGTGCACGCCGCAGCGAGAGCGCGAGCATGGGAAAGATGGCGATGTCGAGCGCCGCAAACAGCGGAAGCGGTGCCCCGAGCCAGGGGGCGAGGCGCGCGGCGAGCCAGAGCAGGGCGAGGCCAGCGAGCGTCGCGCCGGTCGCAGTCTCCGTCCCCGTCCAGTTGCGCACGGCCGTCAGCAGGAAGCCTGCAACCACCGCCCCGACGTAGCCGAAGAGCATCTCATGGGCGTGCCAGCTCACGCCGTCCAGCCCCGGGGGAAGGGCAAAGATGCCACGCAGCACTCCGAGCCATACGCCGATGGCCAGGACGG
>JARRNE010000497.1:0-3096 GCA_037385305.1 Chromatiaceae bacterium
GGAAGACCAGGGCATACGCGATGTAGCCCGCCTGTCCGAAGTGATCCAGGATCACGCAGGCGGTTGGGCCAAGCAGAACCAGCTGCGGGTCGAAGAGCATCATGGCGGCCGTGCGGAAGACCTGCTTGGGGTTGGCCAGCGCGATGGCAAGAGCTACGCCATCATGCTCATCAACGACAACAGCGGCTCTACCCGCATCATGCCCTGCGACCGGCTCAACCGCCTCCATTCGAGCCGATGCTTCCAGAAATTCACGGCCGGCGAGTAGCCGGCGCGGCGCCTCGGGCATGACGGGCTTCCGGCCCCGTCGCCAAAAAAGCTTGACGTCGACGCTGGGTTATCTATCCTGGCGACCTGCGGCGATCAGCCGGAGCAGTCGACGCCCAATGAAGATTTGCGTCCGCGCCGCATCCACAGTCTGCCCCGGCCCAAGCCCTTGGGCTTCCCGGCCCGGCGGAGGCAGGCGACAGGAACCACACCAAATGCGAGGAGAAGAAAGATGAGCACTTCCATCACACGTCGGGGGCTGCTGCTTGCAACCACTGCGGCCGCGTTGTTCGGCACCGGCAGCGCCTTATTGGCCGCCGAGTCTCAGGAATCCGCCAGCGGGGGTAATGTCCACTGCATGGGCATCAACGCCTGCAAAGGCCAAACGGCCTGCGCCAGCGCCACCAACTCCTGCAAGGGCCAGAACAGCTGCAAGGGTCAGGGCTGGCTGCCGACCAAGACCAAGGCGGAATGCACCGAGAAGGGTGGCACCGTCGTCGAGTAGACACGGGGGAGCATTCGGTCAGGGTGGGCGTGCGCAACCATCCCACCCTTTGTTCGTGCCGATGATGCAACCGTGGCAGATCCGGCCATGACGCCCTTCCTGGGGTATGGTCTCGGCCTGCGCAAGCAGCACTATGAGACGGTGCTTGCAGAGCGGCCGGCTGTCGACTGGTTCGAGATCCTAACGGAGAACTACCTGGTCCGCGGGGGCAAGCCGCTCCACTACCTGGACCGGATCCGAGGGGACTACCCCATGGTCATGCATGGCGTATCCCTCTCGATCGGCGGCTGCGACCCCTTGGACTGGACGTACCTGGAGCAGGTAAAGGCCCTGGCGGCCCGCGTCGAGCCGACCTGGGTGTCGGATCACCTCTGCTGGACGGGTGTCGACGGGACCAATCTGCACGACCTGCTGCCGCTGCCCTACACGGAGGAGACGCTTCGGCATGTGGTGGAGCGGGTGCTGCGGGTGCAGGACTTTCTGGGCCGCCGCCTGCTGCTGGAGAACGTCTCGAGCTATCTGAGCTTCGAGGCCTCACGACTTACGGAGTGGGAATTTCTGAGCGCCGTCGCTACACAGGCGGACTGCCTGATCCTGCTGGACATCAACAACATCTACGTCAGCGGCTACAACCACGGATTCGACCCACGGACCTATCTGGAGGCCATCCCGCCGGAGCGCGTCCGCCAGATCCACATGGCGGGGCACCGCAACCTTGGCCGCTACCTGATCGACACCCACGACGAGCCAATTGCACCCCCAGTCTGGGACCTCTACCGGCTCGCCGCGGAGCGGTTCGGCCCGGTTTCCACCATGATCGAGCGCGACGACCGGGTCCCGCCCCTCGCCGATCTGCTCGCCGAGCTGCGGCAGGTGCAGCGCATTGGCGATCGCGCCTGGGGGCAGGCCGCGGCATGAGCTCGCGAGCCGCCGAAGGGACCAACGCGGCCGGGCTTGCGCAGTCATCCCAAGAGCACCCAGAGCCTGCGAGCGCCGGCGCATTGTACGGCCTGCAGAGAGAGCTTCAGCAATACCTGTTGCGAGGCCAAAGCCCCGTCGTCCCCCGCCTACGCGACGGGGTCCAAGCAAGCGCTGCGGAATGCCTCGGGATCTACGCGGAGGCCTATCGGCTCCGCCTCATCGATGCCCTGCGCAGCGACTACCCGGCACTGTGCGCCCTGCTGGGGGACGCGGACTTTGAGAGCGCGGCCCTGGGCTATATCGATTGTCATCCCTCCGGACACTTCTCCCTGCGCCACTTCGGCGAGCGGATGGCAAGCTACTTGGCGAGCGACCCCGAGCTATCCCGTCGCCCCCACCTGAGCGAGCTGGCGGCGCTCGAATGGGCGTTGATTGAAGCCTTCGACGCCCCGGACCAAGCGCCCATAGCCCACGCCGAAATCGCTGCCATCCCGCCGGCCGACTGGGGCGGGATGTGCCTTGAGCTTCACCCCTCCCTCCAGCGGCTCAGCGTCCGATCCAATGCTCCGTCCCTGCGAAGCGCCTTCAACGAACGTCGGTCGATGCCCGCCCCGACCCTGGCGGCCGAGGAAATACCCTGGCTCGTCTGGCGCAGGGACCTGGAGACCTACTTCCGTCCCCTCGCCTTGGACGAGGCCTGGGTGATGGACGCGGTACGCCGCGGCTCTCCGTTCGGCGATGTTTGCGAGGCGCTGTGCGAATGGGTGCCCGAAGAGCAGTCCCCTCTAAGGGCGGCGGGGTTGTTTAGCCGCTGGGTCAAGGACGGGCTGGTTACGGCTACACGCTGACGGTCATGGGGTTTCGACGGTCCGCCGCGAGATGTTAGGCTGACGGCCATGGCGTCAGCGCCATCCCAGAGAATGTAAGTGGCTGCCGCCATGACCGTTTCCCTCACCCCGGACCTCTCCCAGTGGGCGAGGATGACAGGGAGCGCGCTATGCGCGACTTTCATCGTCACGGCCGCCCCGCTCAGCAGACCCCGGCGACCGACGACGCCATCCCGCTCTCTGAGATCGAGGAGTACTCCCCCTCTCCCGGCATCCAGTCCCGGATGGCTCGAGTGCTGGAGGCGTACTCGGATCCGCGGAGGTCTGTCTCGCCGTTCTTCAGACGGAGCCAGACCCGCACATCAAGGGCTGCAGGGGGGCTCGGACGAACCCATGTCCTCGCACGGAGAGAGCGCAGCCCCAGTGGTCATGAAAAGGACAGCGGGGCGCCCACCCTCCGGCTTCTGTGCAAACCCGCACAGTATTTCGCCATGCCCGGCTAACGGTGCTTCCTCCCGATGCAGCGTCAGGGGTTCTCGGTCCGGACCGATCACGGTGGTCCCGTTGGTGCTGTGG
>JARRNE010000498.1:0-3094 GCA_037385305.1 Chromatiaceae bacterium
GGACTTGTTGTTGACTCGAGGAAATTTGCAATGATCATCAGCGCAGCCGACCAGACCCGTTTCCCAAGGTTCACACGTTACGTGCGACACAGCCTGCCGACGATCGCCAACATCCGCGCCATGCGTCGCGCGTTTCGCCGCTATGCCCAGATGAATCGCACGACCCTGCAGAACGCGTTGGCATGGGGAAATCAGCCCAGGCTCAGTATCGTCGCAATCGCCAGCCCTTCCGGGACCTTTATCAACGGTCAATTCACGCCAAATATCGGCTCCAACACCATTGAGCTGAATGAGATCCTCGTTTCAGCATTCGAAGCGGGCGCGCCCCCGAATCTGGTCTATGCCTACAATGCGGACGGTGAACGCATGCCGAGAGTCGGCGTGACGATACTGCATGAACTGGTGCACTGGGGCGACGATCAGGACGGGGTCGACTATCCCGGTGAAGAAGGCGAGCTGTTCGAGCAAGCGGTCTATGGTGTCAACACGAGTGGCTAACCGAGAACGCCTTCGCACAAGGCGATTAGCGCTAAGCCTCAGCTGGCCGTGCCCATCCTTTGCCTGGGGCCAGCATCTCAGCGCACCTGCTGGGGACTGCTATGCGAGGCACCATCTGCCCGGCAACCCTGACAAAGCCGGGGCCGGTCGTAGATGAGAAATGGCGCTAATCACCTCAAACAGAGATTCGGTGCACTGCGTGAATCAACCACCGCCAATCGTCTCTTTCTCCACAAAAAGAGGTAATGGATGTTATCGTATCCCAGCTCACGGCCACTGGCTGCCGGGCGCTCGGCGAAAGCGCCTGAGCTTCCCACTTACGTGATCATCTGTATTGCCTTGGTCCTACTTGGAGGCTCCGCCATGTCCCATTCAGAAACGCATGCAGAGGCCCGGATACTGACGGCTATCCTGAACGACTCACAGTTGTCTCGCTATTATCATCGTGACCTTCACCCAGAGCGCTTTCCACTCCAGATCGTGGATACCGGTGGAGCCGGGTTGACCCTTCCCGACCCCGCCGCGACGAGCGTCCCCGTCGTCCTGATCGGCCCTGGAGAGACCCCCGATTCGCATCATGCGACCCTGATCATCGACAGCCTGGAGCTAAGAGGCAGCCAAGCCAGTGTCACCTTCCGCTTCCCTGCCGAGGGACTCTCGGGAGAGGCCAGCCTAGAGACTGGTGAGAAAGGAAGCTGGACAGTCACTGAGATGCGTCTGCGCGAGCATTGAGTCCACCCGGAACGCTCTGGGACAGCCGGTACACATCGTCGCTCGTGCAGGCCGAGACTTACCTTCTCTCGTGCCGGCGCTACATCGGGCTCAACCCCGTGCGTGCGGGCATGGTATCCGACCCTGGAGCGTATCCTTGGTCCAGCTGTCGCGCCAACGCCTTCGGGCAAGAGAATGCGTTCCTCTCGCCTCACCCCCTTTATCTCGCCCTCTCCGGGAACGACAACACCAGGCACCAGCCTTGTCGCGATCTCTTCCGCACCGCGCTGGATGATGGCCCTCTTGCCGACCTCCGCGCGGCGCTCAATGAAGACCAGCCCATCGGGAACAGCCGGTTCTGCGCAGAGGCAGCTAGAGGCGATTCTCGAGCACCAAGAACCAGGGGCGGAGGAGGCACCGGGTCTGCCGTGGCCGTGGCCGTGGCGGGCATTAAGAACCTGCGCGAGAGTCAGCATGGCGGAACGGGATCCCCCGATCCCGTTTCGGGCCTGCGCGCGCCGATGCCCCCCACGCGCCCCGCTCCACGGACATCCTCCTGCGCCTGAACAGCCCGCGCACCGGAAACCCGGACGCGCAAGCTCAACTAGCATAATACTTGACTCCAAGCATGGGTTTTAGTCTAATAACCTATAAAAATGCTCTGTTTCTTCCAATCGGATTCTGTTAAGCACAACTGAGAGGTACGTCTATGACCCTGCCTGAACGCGACGGCGACGGCTATCTGTCCGACATGAGCCAGTGGACACCCGAAATCGGGCGAGCCATGGCAGAAGCTGACGGTGTCGAACTCGACAACACCAAGTGGCAGCACATTCTCAAGGCCCGCGACTACTTCGAAGAGCAGTCCGTGGTGCCGCCCATCCGCAAGTTCTCGAAGTATTGCGGTGAGGATCAGAAGGCCATGTTCAAGCTGTGGATGACCGGCCCCATGAAGCCGATCACCAAGTATGGCGGACTGCCCAAGCCAACCGGCTGCGTCTAACCGCCCAACCTTACTGCCCTCCTCCTTCTCTGGCACAAAACAAAGACCCCGGCACCTGGCCGGGGTCTCGATTGCCTTGTGCGCCCCGGCGCTACTGGGCTACCGATGAGCGCTGCGCACTGAGGCCATCTGATCCAGCCGCCTTACTGACCCGTCTGTTCCTTCTGCAGCTGGACTAACTCCCGGAGCAGGGACTCGATGTTGGCCAAGTGGGTCTCTATGGCCTGCTCACGCTGCTGCATCATGGTCCAGTGCTGCTGCATCATTCGGCGATGCATACCTCCCCGGCCAGGCATCGTCGGCCCCTGCCCACGCCCCATCATGGGCCCGCCTCCAGGCCCCATCATGGAACCCCGGCCAGGTGTCATTGCGCCTCCACCCCCGGGGCCCGTTGCAGGTGGCTGGCCGGTGCTGGGCGTTGCGGTCGGCGGTGTTGCTGCGGGAACGGTCGTCTCCGCCCCCACAGCACCGGCCGATATGCCCAGAGCAGTCACCGCAAGAGACACGGTCAGCGCAGGGGCGAGTAGGAAGTGGTGTGTCTTCATGACAAATCCTCTTTGTTGCTGGATCGTAAGCATTCGACTACCCGCTCGCGTTAGCGGGTGCTGCAAGTCTAAACCCTTGGCTCCCCCTCGCTAGTCTCCCTCGCTCATCCAGCTCTCTGGTACCCGCGCGCACTGCGCCGCTCGGCGATCGCCCTCTCCGCAGTCCAAGAAAATTAGATCGCCGATTTTGTCGCCACCTTGACGCCAAGAGCGGTCAACACCTCGATGATCTGCTCCATCCCTTCGACGACAACCTCCCGTTTCCTTGGATCTTTCCGCCCCGCTGCGAGCCACTCCTTGATCTCTTCGAGAGGAAGGTATTCCTGGTGGCGCCTCG
>JARRNE010000499.1:0-3090 GCA_037385305.1 Chromatiaceae bacterium
GCTCATACGCATTTGATCGAGGAGCGCGGTCGTGCGGCCGAACAGGTGGGGCTGGTCGAGCGCATAGATCAGGACCGCGGTGCTTCCCCATGCGGTCAGTGGGCGGATGGCCACCAGGGGGAGACGGCCGTCGGCGGCGAGCAGAATCCGGGTCTGCCAGGCGATCTCATCCGGTGAATTGTGCAGAAAGTAGTCTGAGTCGAGCTTGCCCCAGAGTCGATTGCACGCCTCCGGGCCCACGCCGAATCTGGACACCAGCCGCGTCGCCTCCTCCCGTTTCTGGAGGACGAGCTCATGCTGCGCCTGGGGATTGTCGAGGCCGCGGATCAGGGCACCCCGGGTCGCGTGGTAGAGCTCCCGCAAGAGGGCGTCCTTCCAGGAGGTCCAACGGCCCGGGTTGGTCGCCCGGGAGTCCGCGACCGTCAACAGATAGAGATAATCCAGGCGAGTTGTGTCGCCGACCAGGGCGGCAAACTCCTGAATGACCTCCGGATCCGCCGTGTCCTTGCGTTGGGCCGTCATCGACATCAGCAGGTGCTTCTCCACCAGCCAGGCGACCAAGCGGCTGTCGTATTCCGACAACCCGTGCAGGATGCAGAAGTCCCAGGCGTCGCGCGCGCCCTGCAATGAGTGGTCGCCGCCGCGCCCCTTGGCGATGTCATGAAAGAGTCCGGCGAGGTAGAGGAGCTCCAGCTTCGGGATGGTGTGTGCGATCGCGCTGCAGAGAGGATATTCCCCGGCATGCTCGGGGACCGAGAAGCGGCGCAGGTTGCGCACCAGCCGCAGGGTGTGCTCATCCACCGTATAGACATGGAACAGGTCGTACTGCATCCGTCCCACGATATTGGCGAAGGCGGGGATGTAGGCGGCCAGCACCCCGTAACGGCTCATGCGCCGTAGCGCGCGGGTCAGTCCGGTCGGGTGGCGAAGGATCTCCATGAAAAGGCTGCGTGCCCGCAGGTCATTTCGCACCCTGTCGTCGACGAGGTGGCGGTGCTCCCGGATCAGGCGGATGGTCTTTGCCCGCACCCCGGTGACCTCGGGGTGGGTCTGGAAGAGGTGAAACACCTCCAGCAGCGCTACCGGGCTGCGGCGAAAGACATCGTCGGTGCGCGCCTCCAGGAAGCCGCTGCGGGACTGAAATCGCTTGTTTATAGTGGCTGGCGGGTCCAGGTGGTCGTGCAGCAGGATAGCCTCTTCGAACAGTTGCAGCAGCATCTCGTTGAGCCGATTAAGCTCCATGACGGTACGGTAGTACTGCTGCATGAGCTGCTCGACCGCCAGATTCTGCTCGCCGTCGGCGAAGCCGAACCCATCGGCGAGAGTGCGCTGGTAATCGAACAGCAGGCGGTCCTCCCTTCGGCCTGCCAGGCGGTGCAGGGCGAACCGGATCCGCCACAAGAGTGCCTGGCCTTCGACCAGGGTGAGGTACTCTGCTTCCGTCAGGAATCCATGGGCAACCAGGTCGTGCAGGGTGTCGGCGGCGAAATGGCGCTTGGCGACCCAGCCGATCATCTGGATGTCGCGCAGGCCGCCCGGATTCTCCTTGATGTTTGGCTCGAGGTTGTAGGCGGTATCCCCGAACTTGTGCCACCTGGCACGTTGCTCCTGCACTTTGGCGGCGAAGAAGGCAGCGCTGGGCCAAATCTGGTCCGGAGCGGTCGCGGCGCGCATGCGGGAAAAGAGGGATGGCTCCCCCACCAGCAGACGCGACTCGATGAGGTTGGTCATCACGGTGACATCCGTGTGCGCTTCCTTCACACAGTCGCTCACCGTCCGAACGCTGTGGCCAATCTCGAGGCCAACGTCCCACAGGTAGGTGATCAGCTGAGCGATGGCGGAGCTCAACTCAGGATCGGTGCCCTGTTGGACGAGGATCAGGATGTCGATGTCGGAGGCGGGGTGCAGCTCCCCGCGGCCGTAACCTCCCACGGCCGCCAATGCCGCCATGGAGCCCTCCGGCAGATACCGGGCCCACGCTCCTCGCACCAGCAGATCGACGAATTGGCTGCGGGCTGCGACGAGATCGCAGACCGGCACTCCCTCATCATACAGTGAAAACAGCCGCTGAGTGGTCTCGCGCAGGGCGCCGCGGACCCGTGCAACCGGTCCTTCGGCGTTGCCGATGGCTGCATCGAGCTTGGCGGCTTCCGCCGCCAGGGCATGCAAGCGCAACGGGTCGGTCACGGCAACGGTGGGTCTGCGTGCTCTTCCTCGCGCAGGGTCAGGACCTCGTGACCTTCAGGGGTCACGAGCACGGTATGCTCCCACTGGGCCGATAGGCTGCGGTCCTTGGTGACCACGGTCCAGCCATCCGGCAGGAGCTTGATGTAACGCTTACCCGCATTGACCATAGGCTCGATGGTGAAGCACATACCCGGCTGGAGTACCAGGCCCTCGCCACGCCGCCCGTAGTGAAGGACTTGGGGCTCCTCGTGGAATTCCCGACCGATGCCGTGGCCGCAGTATTCCCTGACGACGGAGTAGCCCTGAGACTCCACGTGGCGCTGAATGGCATGGCCGACGTCGCCGAGCGTGGCCCCCGGCCCGACCTGCGCGATGCCGATCCGCATGGCCTCCTGGGTAACCCTCGCCAGGCGCCGGGCCAGGATCGACGGCTCGCCGACGAAGAACATCTTGCTCGTGTCGCCGTGATACCCGTCTTTGATGACCGTGATGTCGATATTGACGATGTCGCCGTTCTTGAGTCGCTTGCTGCCCGGTATCCCGTGACAGACCTGGTGATTGACAGAGGTGCAGATGGACTTGGGAAAGCCCCGATAGTTGAGGGGGGCGGGCACCGCCTGCTGATCCTTCACGATGAAAGCATGGCAGACCCTGTCCAGCTCGTCGGTGGTAATGCCGGGACGCACGTGGTCTTCGATCATCTCGAGGACCTGGGCCGCGAGCCGCCCCGCGACCCGCATGCGCGCGATCTCGCCCGCGGTCTTGATAGGTACGCACGTGCCGGCGGTGGAGGCATCCATGGTTCGATCCGCGGATTGGCAGGAAAACCGAGAGAATTGCTCAGGCGTAGCCAGGTATGGTATAAAACCAGGCGCGAATCGGCAAACTGTTCGCGGCACCTCT
>JARRNE010000500.1:0-4533 GCA_037385305.1 Chromatiaceae bacterium
CCCGAAGACAAGATCGATCGTTCCCGAGTACTTTTTCAGGCCGCGGCGACCCCAAAAGACGCCGGCATTGTGGGCCACCGGCACTACGGTAGCGCCCGTCCTTTTTGCGAGCATTGCCCCTCCCTGGCTATAGCGCCGGCGTTGTCCCGGCGCCACCCTTGTGCCTTCAGGGAACAGGATCACCAAATGGCCGCGCCCGAGCCAGCCGGCGCCCTCCTCCAGAAGCTTCCGTAGCGCTTGGCGCCCTTCTTTTCTCTCGATCGCGATCGGACGATAGGCCGCCAAGGCCCACCCGAAAAACGGCACAGACAACAGCTCTCGCTTAAGCACCCATGTTTGCTCGGGGGGCAGCAATGCCCGCAGGGCAATCGTCTCCCACGCCGACTGATGCTTGCTCAATACGATGCAATTCTTCTCAGGCAGATCCGCCAGCCCTTGTGCCCTGTAGGTCAGGCCGCAGATCAGGCGCAGACCGGCCAGGTTGAGGCGTCCCCACTGTTGACCGCACCGGCCGACCTGTCGGGCCGACATGAGCCAGCCGAGCAGGCTTATCGGTATGGAATATAGGATGACAGTAAGGGCGAGGAAACAAAGGTAGATGAGGGAGCGAATGGTGACCACGGGTCGTCAACGAGCCACAGATTACTTTGCAGACACGGCGAGCGCAGGGAATAAGATCCGAATACCGCAAGGCGATAGGTGCGGGAAGGCCGGAAGGAGATCAGTGTCCAGTCAATTCCCAAGCAGGCTATCGACCGCTGCCGACAGGTCAGCGAAGACGGCGACACCCTCCATCTCCGCCTTATGGGCACGAAAGGTTTCCTGACCCCTTCCCGTCAACACCAGCACCGGTTGTGCGCCCATCCTGCGAGCGGTCTGAATATCCTTCCAGGAATCGCCCACCACCGGGATCCCTGTCATCTCCACCTCCAGCCGGCTACCGATGTCTTCCAGCAAGCCCGTTGCCGGCTTGCGGCAGTGGCAGCTTGCGTCGGGGGAGTGCGGACAGAAAAACACCGCGTCCACGTGTCCCCCGAGGACCGCGAGAGCACGCTGCATCTTGCGGTGTATGGCATTGAGGTCGTCGATAGAGAAAAGACCCTGCGCAAGGCCCGACTGGTTGCTCGCGACGATTACGCGAAACCCCGCATGATTCAGCCGCGCGATGGACTCGAGGCTGCCGGGCAGCGGAATCCACTCGTCGGCTGACTTGATGTAAGCGGCGGATTCCTCGTTGATCACTCCGTCCCGGTCCAGCACGATGAGCTTCATGGCCGCAACCAACCCTGTTGGGGAGACCGATACCCGCCTCAGTCGTCCAGGTCCCGAAACTCAGATACCCTGATCCGACCGCCTACCATCCGCGCCTGCCTACGATCCAACTGCTCCATCTTCGACCAGAATGCCTGCCTCAGGTCGAAGTCCTGCGCGATCGCCGTGCCGATCAACAGGATGAAAAGATCGGCCACCTCCTCAGCCAGTCGCTCGCTCGCCGCCTGTCTCCCGAAAGCGGTGTTTCTCATGGAAGCGGCGGACCGCCTCAACCATTGCGTCAAACGAATCCTCGTTCCTGCTCATCTCTCTCACTGCAGCTTGGAGATGTCTGCGACCCCGAGGAACAACCCTTCAAGCCCCGTCAAAAGAGCCAGCCGGTTGCGCCGCAGCCGGTCATCATCCACCACGACCATGACCCGATCAAAAAAGCTGTCCACATCCGGTCGCACCCTGGCCGCCGCCCGAAGGACCCCCTCATAATCCTGCCGTTCCGCCAAGGGCACTATCTCGGCTCTAAGCTCTCGTACTCGGCGAGCGAGTCGAACCTCTTCCTCCGCCTCGAGAGCCTCCATGTCTACATGGTCGGTGCCCGGCTCGGCGCTCTTTCGCAGGATATTCCTGATCCGTTTGTTCGCTGCCGTCAAGGCTTCGGCCTCCGGCAAGCGCCGAAAGGACTCCACAGCAAGGATCCGCCGGTGGATGTCGCTCGGAACCCTAACGCCCAAGCAGACGACCGCGTCGACCGCATCCGGCTTTATCCCTTGCTCGGAGAAATAGCCCCGCAGCCGCTCCATGGCGTAATCAAAGACCTCGCCGGCGACCGCTCCCGCATCCACCTTCGGCCGCAGCTCCTCGGCGGTGAACGCTAGAAGCTCCCCCAGGTCGAGTGCAAGCGGCGTCTCGATGAGTATCCGTAGGATCCCAATCGCGGCCCGGCGCAACGCGTAGGGATCCTTGACCCCGGTCGGGCGCTCCCCAATCGCAAAGATCCCTACCAGTGTGTCAAGGCGATCTGCCAGGGAGAGGATGAGGCCGCAGTCTGTCGCAGGCAACTGATCCCCGGCATGTCTCGGCAGGTACTGCTCCTCCAGTGCCGCCGCGACGCAGGGATGCTCACCCGACTTCTCGGCATAGTAACGTCCCATGATACCCTGCAGGCTCGGGAACTCGAAGATCATCTGACTGACAAGGTCGCACTTTCCCAGATAGGCAGCCCGGGCAGCTAGCTCCTCGTCAACCCCCAGCGATCCTGCGATGTAGCGGGAGATCTGAGCAACGCGCGCGGACTTGTCCGCCAGGCTTCCCAGGCGCTCTTGGAATACGACCCCCCTCAGCCTATCCGCAAACGCTTCGAGAGGCTGGCGCCGGTCTTGGTACCAGAAGAAGGCCGCATCGGCGAACCGCGGGCGAATGACGCGCTCGTTTCCCGCACGCACTTGGTCCGGATCAAGACTCTCGATGTTGCTGATGGTGATGAAGTGGGGCAGCAGCTCCCCCTGCGAATCGAGTACCGGAAAGTATTTCTGGTTCGTCTCCATGGTCTCGATAAGGACCTCCGGCGGCACGTCCAAAAACCTTTCGTCAAAGCTCCCCAGGATAGGGGTAGGCCATTCGCAGAGAGCGGTCACCTCCTCCAGCAGCGTCTCGTCCAGACGCGCGCGGCCGCCGACGGAACCCGCCAAAGCTGATACCTGATCCGCGATCATTTGCTTGCGTTTGGCGAAGCTCGGCACTACCCGACCTTCTGTAGCCAAGAGCGCAGCATAGGCCGCTGGCTGCGGGACCTGGAATTCTCCCGGGTGATGAAACCGATGACCCCTGGTCGTTCGGCCGATCCGGATCCCCAACAACCGTCCCTGGACCGTTTCCTCGCCAAGGATGACGGTCACCCAGTGCACCGGGCGAACAAACTCGTGCTCGCCGTCGCCCCAGCGCATCCGCTTCCGTATTGGGAGGCCCCGAAGGGCTTGCTCCAGCATGGGTACCAAGAGTGCGCGGGTCGGCTGACCGGGCTCAGTCTTCCGCGCGATGAGCCAAGCCCCTTTGGGCGTCTCCTCGCGATCGAGCTCGCTGACGTCCAGTCCGCACGAGCGGGCGAAGCCAGCCGCCGCCTTGGTCGGCTTGCCTTCGGCGTCGAAGGCGCCTGCGACCGCGGGACCCTTCCGCACTACCGTCTGATCGGACTGCTGGAGCCCGAGCTGCCGTACCAGCAGCGCCAGCCTGCGTGGTGTGGCGAAGGGTTCCAGGTCCTCAAAGGGCAGCCGATTGCCCTGCAGCTGTCCAGCGAAGCCCGTGGCGAAGGCCTCCGACAGGGGTCGGAGTGATGCAGGGGGCAGCTCTTCGGTGCCAATCTCCACCAGCAGGTCCGCCTTCTCTCCCATCTCGGCTTCCTCCCCTATCGGACGACCATCGGAAATCCGAGAGCTTGCCGCCGGTTGTAGTAGGCCTGGGCCACCGCGCGTGCCAGCGCACGGACCCGGAGGATGTACCGTTGACGTTCGGTAACGGACATGGCTCCCCGGGCGTCGAGCAGGTTGAAGGTATGCGAGGCCCGGAGCACCTGCTCATACGCCGGAAGCGGCAGGTCCCGGTCGATCAGCCCCTGACCTTCCGCTTCGCACACATCGAACCGGTGAACCAAGGCTGCAGTATCGGCATACTCGAAATTGTACGCCGACTGCTCCACCTCATTTTGATGGTAGACATCCCCGTACGTCACAGTGCGATCGTCGCTACGCGTCCAGACGAGATCGAACACACTGTCCACGGCCTGGAGGTACATGGCAATGCGCTCCAGACCGTAGGTGATCTCGCCAGTCACCGGCCGACAATCCAGTCCCCCTACCTGCTGAAAATAGGTAAATTGCGTGACCTCCATGCCGTTCAGCCAAATCTCCCACCCGAGCCCCCATGCACCCAGCGTGGGGGATTCCCAGTTATCCTCCACGAAGCGGATATCGTGCACGAGCGGGTCGATTCCGAGGGCCCGAAGAGAATTCAGATAGATATCCTGGATCTCCAGGGGCGATGGCTTCAGGACTACCTGGTACTGGTAGTAATGCTGCAGACGATTCGGATTCTCGCCGTAGCGCCCGTCCGTTGGGCGCCTGGACGGCTGCACGTACGCGCTCTTCCAAGGCTCAGGACCGTTAGACCGCAAGAAGGTGGCGGGATGGAACGTGCCTGCTCCCACCTCCATATCGTAGGGCTGGAGGATGACGCAGCCCCGCTCGGCCCAAAAGTGCTCAAGAGCGAAAA
>JARRNE010000501.1:0-3065 GCA_037385305.1 Chromatiaceae bacterium
GGCGTGTCCTGACGGCCCGCACCCGACCCTGGCCCTGCAGCTGAGTTATCGCGTTAATCACTTAGCGTTCTGCTTCGTCGAGCCGGCGCAGAATAGCGAGACAGATGACGACCGCGGGACGCAAGCTCGAGGGAAGAGATGCCGATGGGGTCGTGTCGGCCCACGTTGGTGTCCTCTTGCCTCTCTTGGGGTGGCCGGCCTTCTCAAGACGGTCAACAGTTGGAGTTCCCTGGGGATGGCAACCACTCCATCGAATCCCTTCATCGAGAGCCTGGTCCCATGAGCCCACACCAAGACCGCAAGCTGGGCTGTGTCGCCCATCAGGCGCGTGCTGCGCTGTTTCTCCTCGGCAGCTGTCTGGGCTGTGGGCCGGCGTTGCCCGATATGGCCGGTCCGTCGGATTCGACGGACTTTTTTGATAAGACTTGTACATATAGGCAATAATCGAAAAAGTCCGTACCCGGGTCATAACGCGAAAACAAGAATCCTTTCAGCGAATGTCATGCCGGAATTCCCTTGGCCAGGAGCGCGATGGCCTCGTCGCTGATCAGGGACTCGGCCTCGTCCGTTGCGCATCGCCCAGGGGGCCAGCGGATATCACTCGGTCCCTGGGAGAGCTGGGCAGACTGTAGTTGGACGAAGCACGCCATGAGCTACCTCGCCTGCGCCGCGGATTGTTCCAGCGAGCAAGAACCGATAACCAGCCTGCCGGACGGTTAGCTCCCGGTCGAAGACGGGATCCGAACGCTTCTCTCCCTTCCTAGGGCTCTGACCCCACTGCTGATTTGAGGAGCCAAGGTCGGTGTCGCCCCACCATCGGAGGTCGTCTAATATGGTGGGCTATTCCGCACCTCGCGGCCGTACCTGTGCACATCTTGCGTTCGAAGAGTATGAAGATCCTCGTCTATCGCGGCCTCGACACCGCGGCAATCCCCGGCTACGCGAAGCTCACCAAGTACCTCGCCGCCGATGATTTTCGTTCCGCCGATGTCAAGAAGATCGGCGACAACCTCTACCGGGCACGGCTGGACCGCAGCGATCGGCTGTTGTTCGCGCTCTACCAGCACAAGGGCGAGCAGTGCGCGCTGATGTTGGAGCACGTCCGACAACACGCCTATGAAAAATCCCGTTTCCTTGCGCGCGGCGTCACGGTCGATGAGGAACGGATCCCATCGGTGGAGGCCGATGTGGCTGAGGCCGCCCCGCAGCTTTCTTATCTGAACCCTAAGCTGCCGCGCTTTCACCTGCTCGACAAGGTGCTGTCCTTTGACGATGACCAAGAAGCAGTCTACCGGCAATCCCCGCCGCTCGTGATCATCGGCTCCGCCGGCAGCGGCAAGACCGCGCTGACGCTGGAGAAGATGAAGGATGCGAGCGGCGACATCCTCTACGTCACGCGTTCGCCCTTCCTGGTCCAGAACGCACGCGATCTCTACTACGCCAGCGGCTACAGCAACGACGAGCAGAATGTCGATTTCCTCTCCTTCCGGGAGTACCTGGAAAGCATCCATGTGCCAGAGGGTAAGGAAATTACGCCTCGGGTCTTCGCGAGCTGGGCCGCTCGCCAGAGCCTGCCGCGGGAGCTCAAGGACAGCCACCGGCTGTTCGAGGAGTTCCAGGGCGCGATCACCGGATCCGTGACCGAGCGTGCGTATCTGAGCCGCGACGCCTATCTGGACTTGGGCGTTCGACAGTCCATCTTTGCGTCGGAAATCCGTGGCGCCGTTTACGATCTGTTCGAGAAGTACCTGCGCTTCCTCGCCGAGCACGGGTGGTTCGACCCCAACATCCTGAGCCACACCTGGATGGGACGCGTCGAGCCACGCTACGACTTCGTTGTTGTCGATGAGGTTCAGGACCTCACGAATGTCCAATTACTCCTGATCCTGCGGGGGCTCCGCGATGCCCGACGGTTCCTTCTGTGCGGTGACTCCAACCAGATCGTTCACCCCAACTTCTTCTCCTGGTCTAAGGTGAAGACCCTGTTCTGGAAGGAGCGAGACGGGGGCGCGCCGGCGGATCTGATACGCATCCTGAACGCCAACTTCCGTAACTCGCCCCAGGTCACCCAGATCGCCAACCGGCTGCTGCACATCAAGCATGCCCGTTTCGGCTCCGTGGACCGCGAGAGCAACTACTTGGTGCGCAGCTGCGGACCGACCGCGGGGCGGGTAGGGTTGTTACAGGACAGCGATCAGGTCAAGCGGGATCTGGACCGGCGTACCGCCGCGTCGGCGCGCTTCGCCATCCTGGTGCTGCATCCCGAGCAGAAGGCCGAGGTGCGCAAGTACTTTCGCACGCCCTTGGTGTTCTCGATCCACGAGGCCAAGGGCCTGGAGTATGAGAACGTCTTGCTCGTCGGCTTCGTCTCGAGCGAGGAGAAGCGCTTTCGGGATATCGCGGGGGGACTGAGCGATGAGGACCTAGAAGGCGAGCTGCGTTACGCCCGCGGCCGCGACAAGGGCGACAAGTCGCTCGAGATCTATAAATTCTACATCAACGCCCTGTATGTCGCCGTAACCCGGGCGGTAAAGAACCTCTACCTCATCGAGCCGCGCCCCAAGCAGCCCTTACTTGCGCTGCTCGGCCTGACCGAGGTCCACGAGGGCGTCGAGGACATCGAGGCAACGCGCTCCAGTCTCGATGAATGGCGCCACGAGGCCCACCGACTGGAGCTTCAGGGCAAGGAGGAGCAGGCGGCCGAGATCCGCGAGCAAATCCTCAAGCAGCGCCAGGTCCCTTGGACCGTGCTGCGTGGCGAGGCGCTCGCCGAGCTGGAGGACAAGGCGCTGCAGCGGCAGGAGAAGAAGGCCTGCATCGCGCTGATGGAGTACGCGCTGGAGTACCACGATCAGCGGCTGCTGAATGCCCTGATCCAGGGCGGTTTCAAGGCCGCCAAACCACCGGACAAGGCCTTCCCGGTGCTGGAGAAGAAGCACTTCATGCTCTACGGGCTGAAGCACCCGGGCGGCGTGCTGCGCCAGGTCGATCAGTACGGCGTCGACTTCCGCAAGCATTACAAAGTTCTAAACTTATCCAGAAAAATTTAGCAAAAGTCGCGATGA
>JARRNE010000502.1:0-3062 GCA_037385305.1 Chromatiaceae bacterium
CAGCCAGCGTGGGCACGCCACTCCCCGCGTAGAGGAGAAACAGCAGCGCGACGGCCAAGGCGGCGACCTCCAGCCATAGGGCCATGCCAACCGGTCTGATCCATCTGGCGCCGTAGACGCGATATGCGCGGTAGGTGAGGTACCCCGTGAAGAAGCCTGCGATGCAGCGGAACAGGCCGTAGTCGAGCCCGACGCCCATGAAGCCGTGGGCAAATTTGATGATCACCCAGAGACTGCCAACGATGAGGACGATCGCGGCGGGCACGAGATAGCGGTGGATCGCCCACGCGGCTGCAGCGAATAGGAAGTAGGTGTAGAACTCGACACTGATGCTCCAGCTCGGCGCGTTCCAGGTGACCGAGCTGAAGAGGCCCAGCGACTGCGCCAGGAAGAGACTGGCGAACAGGCTCTCGAAGGAGGTCCCGCCTGAGAAGGGCGGTGCCCGGTGCTCGAATCCCCCTCCGTCCACGAGGACCAGCTTGACGAGCTCGAGGAGCACAAAGGCGCCGAGCATGAAGACATGCAGCGGCCACAGACGCCCGACGCGGCGGATCACAAAGGAGCCGAGACCGCCGGGACGGCGAAGGCGCCGGAGGTAGGCATGGCTGATCACGAATCCGCTCAGCACGAAGAAGAAGTCCACCAGCAGATAGCTGTTTTGAACCAGCGGGGATTCTTCGAAATGGCTTTGGAACGGGGAATGGAAGAGGGCGACGGCGAGGGCGGCGATCCCCCGCCATCCGTCCAGTGCGGAGAAACGGATCCCGGAGAGCGGCGTCGCCGCCTCACGCGTCTGCATCGGACCCGAAGCAGGTCGCTGGAATGGCCAGTGCCCATCGCTCGGGGGACGCCCCCGGGCGTGTGACTGTTCTGAGTCTGCCGTTGTGTCCATCAAGCGCGGATGCGGGTAGCTGTTCAGGCAGGAGCGGTCGGTTGAGCGGGATACGCGCCACCTAGCTCTGTTATCCTCGAAGGCATCTCGGCGCGGGGGCGGTCTCGATGGCGGGCAACAACTTACGCCCAGGCTCAAACGGGGTCGCGGTCGGGCTGTTGGTGACCGCCGCGCTGACCATACGCACACTGCTGGTTGTCGGGGTGCTCGCAACCGGGGCTGGTCCGGGCGCATTCCAGGCTCCCGACACGGACTCCTATCTCCGGGATGCGCACCAGCTGCTGTCGACGGGGACCTTCGGCCCGCCGGGGGACCCGGACATCGTCCGTACCCCCGGCTACCCCTTGCTGCTGCTGCCGGGTGTCAGCGCGGGCTCACCGGAGGTCGTCACCATCGGCCTTCAGATCCTGCTCAGCGGGCTGACCGTCCTCCTCGTCTACGACCTCGGGAGGCTCTTGACAGCGGACAGGCGGATCGCCCTGCTCGCGGCGGGTCTCTATTCTGTCGAGCCCCTATCTGTACTCTACACAAGTCTGCTTCTGACTGAAACGCTGTTCACCTGTCTGATCGTGGTTGCCCTCGACCTCCTGGCCCGCTTCCAGTCGACCACCCGCTGGCGGGATGCCGCC
Source organism: Chromatiaceae bacterium (assembly GCA_037385305.1). GTDB lineage: Bacteria > Pseudomonadota > Gammaproteobacteria > Chromatiales > Chromatiaceae > JARRNE01. Next base: position 1,522 of record JARRNE010000502.1, read on the forward strand.
TGGGCGGCGGTGGCCCTTGCCGCCTCCGCCTACGTGCGGCCGGTATCCTACTTTCTGCCCCTATGGCTTGGGGCCTTGCTCCTCGCGATGGCGCTGCGTCCCGGGCCTCAGCGTCGGAGGCGGCTTGCCCAGGCGATTCTGTTCGGCGCGACCGCCATGGTGTTGGTCGGAGCCTGGCAATTGCGCAACCTCGCGGTTGCGGGTTTCCCGGGCTTCTCCGCGATCGAGGACATAAACCTCTACTTCTACAATGGCGCATCCGTCCTGGCCGCCGAGAAAGGCCTTCCGTACTATCGCGTTCAGGAGCAGATGGGCTACCTGGACCGCCAGCTTTACCTCGAGCGACACCCGGAGCAGATCGGCTGGTCCGAAGCGGAGCGGTATCGCAGTATGGGGCGCGCCGGGCTGCGCATTCTGAGGAGTCACCCGGGTGAGTACGCCTTCATCCACCTGGAGGGGATGCTGCGTACCCTCATGGAACCGGGCGCCGTCGATTATCTGCGTCTGTTCCGGCTGTATCCGGTGCAGGGAGGGCTGCTGGGAGAGGCGGTCGACAGGGGTCTCCTGGCGACGGTCGCGAGCCTGGCGCAGCAGCGGCCGCTCGCATTCTGGTCCACGGCCGCCCTCGGAATTCTGCTGGGGGCTTACTACCTGCTGGCGGTCGTGGGCCTCGCGTCGCGCAGGATTTCCTTCGGCGCGAAGGCGCTCCTCGTCGCCACTGCGATCTATTTTGTCCTGATCTCCGGCGGACCGGCGAGCCTGAGTCGCTTCCGTCACCCCGTGATGCCGATTGTCTGCCTGTTCGCGGCGGCCGGAATCGTGGAGATGTCGGCGCGGCTGGAGCGGCGCAAACGCCGGCGCGCGGAAGCTGCTGAAACGGGTCTCTTCACGGTGTGACCCGGATCAGCAGCCAGCCTCCGGCGGCGAAGCAGGCGCCGGCCAGGACCTGCGCCGCTGTTATCGTCAGTATGGCTCCCGGACCGAGGATGAGGATAAGGGTGCCGCTTAGGATCAAGGCACCGCCGCCGAACGCGGCCAGCATCTGGGATCGATGGGCCCGCATCTCCCGGCGCAGGAGCTCCAGCTCGTCGGAGCGCCAGCGAACCGCCAGGGTCTGGTGCTCCAGACCGCTCAGGACCTTGTAGCCGAGCAGCGGCAGCTCGGGCAGCTGCTCGGAAAAGGGTCCCAAGTTGCGCCACGCCCGATCGAGGATGGCCTTGGGCCCCACCTGCTCCTTCATCCAGCGCTCCATGAAGGGCTTGGCGGTGGTCCAGAGGTCGAGCTCGGGGTAGAGCTGGCGGCCCAGGCCCTCGATGTTGAGCAGGGTCTTCTGCAGGAGCACGAGCTGGGGCTGGACCTCCATGTGGAAGCGCCTGGCGGTCTGGAAGAGGCGGAGCAGGAAGTGGCCGAACGAGATCTCGGAGAGGGGCTTCTCGAAGATGGGCTCGCTCACGGTGCGGATGGCCGACTCGAACTCCTCGACCCGGGTACCGGGCGGGACCCAGCCGGACTCCACGTGCAGCTCGGCGACCCGGCGGTAG
>JARRNE010000503.1:0-3060 GCA_037385305.1 Chromatiaceae bacterium
GTCGAGAGCGAGGCGCCCGCCGACAGCGAGCCCGTCGAATGGCTGCTGCTCACCACGGTGCCGACCCGCACCTTGGACGAGGCGATCGAGCGCCTGGGCTGGTATGCGGCGCGCTGGAATATAGAGGTGGTTCATCGCACCCTCAAAAGCGGCTGCCGCATCGAGGACCGCCGCCTCGGCGATGCTGAGAGCCTAGAGGCCTGTCTGGCCATCGACCGGGTGGTCGCCTGGCGCGTCATGCACCTCACCAAGCTCGGTGGCTTTCTCGGGCGCAACGGCGACGGCCATCCCGGCGCCACCGTGCTCTGGCGCGGTCTGAATCGCCTTGCCGACATCACTGAGACCTTCACCATCTTCCACCCCTCGATTCCGGGCGGCCCGTAGCCGCTGTCTCCAGTATGGGTAATAGACAGCCCACTGGGAGAGGGCCGGGGTGAGGGAACCGGCCATGGCGGCAGCGACTTACATTCTCTCGGGTGGCGCTGACGCCATGGCCGTTAGAACTGCCGATCGCGGTCCACCAACACCCAAGCCACCAACCAGGCCAGGGCCGCCGCAAGCGCCGACACACCGAAGGTGACAGACGGCCCTGCGTCGGTCCAGAGGTACCCGCCGGCAAGGCTCCCGGCAGCGCCGCCGGCGCCGAAGCTGAGGCTGCTGTAGAGTGCCTGGCCGCGGCCCTGGGTTCTCCCCGGAAAGTAGTGATACGCAAGATGGATGGCCGAGGCGTGAAACACGCCGAAGGTGGCCGCGTGCAGTGTTTGGGCGAGGACCTGCACGGGAACGATCGCAACGAAGTTGCCGATCAAGAGCCAGCGCAGGACTGCCAGCGCGAAGCTCGCCAGCAGCAGCGAGCGCGCCCCAGAGCGCTCCAGCAGGCGGTGCATGCGTAGAAACACGAGGACCTCCGCCCCAACGCCCCAGGCCCAGAGGCCCCCCACGGCGGCAGTGGAATAGCCCGCATTCGCCAAGTGGATGGAGTAAAAGGCGTAATAGGCGCCATGGCTCGCCTGCAGGAGAAAACAGCTTGTCAGGAAGGCGACGACCTCCGGACGGCGCAGGAGGGCGCGCACCGACTGCCCCGCCTGGGCGATGGGTGGAAGTGTGCCTTCGGGAATGAACAGGCTGCTGACCCAGATACCGACATAGAGCACCAGCACCATGATGGGAATGACGCCGGTCCCCGTCCGTTCCAGGACGACGCCGAGCGAGGACACCGCCGCAATGAACCCGATCGACCCCCAGACGCGGACGATCGCGTAGCGTTGGACCCGGCTTGCCAGGTGATTGAAGGTCACCGCCTCCAGCTGGGGCAGCGACGCGTTCCAGAAGAAGCTGAACAGGGTCATGACCAAGGCGATGGACCAGAAGCTGTCGGCTGCGAAAATGCCGGCGACGCACAGCACGGAGAGCAGGGACGCCTGCCGCACCAGGGGCATACGCAAGCCCCGCCGGTCCGCAAGCCAACCCCAGACATTCGGGGCAATGATCTTGGTACCCAGCAGGATCCCCATCAGCTGGCCAATCGCCAGCGGCGCAAACCCACGGTGCTGCAGATAGAGACCCCAGAACGGGACCAGTGCCCCCAGGGAGGCAAAGTAGGAGAAGTAGAAGGCGGACAGGCGCCAGTAAGGCATACCCTGGGACCGAGGACGGTAGGGGTTGTCTGCGGACTGCGCGGCCATTGCCACAAGCGGGAGCAAGCGGTTGTCACCGAAAGGCGGCGACGATCAAACCCCCTGACGTTGTGCAAGGACCGACGCTTTGCGCAGCGCGAGCAGGGCGCTCTTCACACCGCGGAGGACTTGGTCAGGCCCTAGCCCGCCTGGGATGGGATACGGGGCCCCCCCGGATTCACCTCTGCGTTCTGACCCCGATGGCGCAACCAGTGGTCCATCAGGACCAGTGCGAGCATGGCCTCCGCGATCGGTGTTGCACGGATTCCAACGCACGGGTCGTGGCGGCCTTTGGTCACGATCTCGGTCGCAGCCCCTGTCGCATCGATCGTCCTTCCCGGCAGACGGATACTGGACGTGGGCTTGAGGGCAATACGGGCAACGATGTCCTGGCCGCTGGAGATCCCTCCCAGGATGCCCCCCGCATTGTTGCTCAGAAATCCAGCCGGCGTGAGGGGATCCCGGTGCTCGCTGCCCCGCTGGGTGACAGACGCGAACCCTGCCCCTATCTCCACCCCCTTCACGGCGTTGATGCTCATGAGGGCGTGGGCAATGTCCGCGTCCAGCCGATCGAAGATAGGCTCGCCCAGCCCCCGAGGAACGCCCGTGGCGACCACCGTCACCTCCGCGCCGATGGAGTCGCCGTCCTTGCGCAGGCCATCCATATAGGACACCAGCTCCGGAACCGTCTGGGTATCCGGGCAGAAGAACGGGTTTCGCTCGACCTCTTCCCAGTCGAACCCCTGGGGTCGGATTGGGCCAAGTTGCGACAAATAGCCTCGCACCCGCACGCCCAGGCGGTCCCGGAGATACTTCTTCGCGATGCCGCCGGCCGCCACCCGAACAGCGGTCTCCCGGGCGGATGAGCGACCGCCGCCCCGGTAGTCGCGCACCCCGTATTTCATCGCGTACGTGTAGTCCGCGTGGCCGGGGCGAAACTTGGCGGCGATGTCCGCGTAGTCTCTCGTGCGCTGGTCCTCGTTGCGGATGACGAGACCGATGGGCGTCCCGGTCGTCGCCCCCTCGAACAGGCCGGACAGGATCTCCACCTGATCGGACTCGCGCCGCTGCGTCGTATGCCGCGACCTTCCCGGCCGGCGCCGGTTCAGATCGACCTGCAGATCCTCTTCCGAAAGGGCAAGCCCGGGGGGGCAGCCATCCACGATGCCGCCGATGGCAGCCCCGTGGCTCTCGCCGAAGGTGGTCACCACGAAGAGCCGACCGAAGCTGTTCCCGGACATGCCTTAGCGTTCCGGCAGACACCGCGGAAGGACGCGGGAGGCCCGGACGATTCCCGACTGTGGCCCCAATACCGGCCGCGGTCGGCTGTCAGTAGGCAGGGGGCGCAATCGTATCCTTGGGATTGAGCCAACCATTACCCTTC
>JARRNE010000504.1:0-3054 GCA_037385305.1 Chromatiaceae bacterium
GGCAGATGGAGTTGGTGCTGGGGCTGGAGACGTGCCAAGACGGTTTCCTTGTCACCACAAGGCCGTATCTCGTGGTCGAGCCTGGGTGTCTCTGCGCGCGCTCAGTTTCAGTGATCCGCTCGGTATGATCAGATTCGGTGTCAGTGAGTGACGACCGACCAGCTGAGTCCTCGCCCTTCCGCTTCAGCCCTCCAAGCGTTCGGCTTGTTGTAGGAAGCGGTCGGCGACTTCGGGATCGAATCCGGGATTCGTCTGGGCGAATCGGGCGGCCTGTCGGTAGTAGTCGGCGGCTGCGGAGTTGTTGCCCTTGGCTTCCTCGACCCTCGCCATCCTGTCGAGTCCGGCGACCGTTTCCGGGTAACGCTCCAGCAACTCCCTGGCAGCCCGCTCCGCTTCCTCGATCCGGCCCTCGCGAAGAAGGTCCGGGACGCTGTTCGTGAGCTCGTCGAAATCGTCCTCGTGCCAGATCACCACCGGTGCCGCGGCGCTGCTATCTTCCTCCTCTCGAGCCGGTGCCGCAGCTCTCTCCCGAGGCAAGCAGCAACGCTTGTACTTCTTCCCGCTTCCGCACGGGCAGGGGGCATTGCGGCTGATCTTCGTCATGGCGAGCTTTCTCCAGGAGGTCCGTCGTGCAACCGATCGCGCAAGCAGCCGAGACGCTCAAGCGCCAGTGGAGTGAATTCTACAACAACGTCGCCAAGCCGCCCCGGTGCATTTACTGCGGCGGTTCGCACATCTCGTGGAACGGGTCTCGATGCCGGTGCGCGAGCGCGCTGGTCGACGGTCAGGTCGTCTTTGTAGACGAGTTCCGTTGCCGCCTGGTGGAGTGCGGGGATTGCGGCAAGTCCTGGACCTTGCGGCCGCCGGGGCTCGCACCGCACCGCCACTTCCAGCTCGATGTCGTGGCCGGCGCCGTCGGCACCTACCTCTTCGATCCCGAAGCGACCCAGAAGCAGGTGGCCGCCTCGGTGGGCTGCGATCGCCGCACCGTCGGCCGCTGGCTCGGCTGGCTGGCGGCGGTCGCCGATCCCGGCGATCTTGCTCGGCATCTCGCCGACGCCAGCGGCGTGCCGGAGCTTCCGCGTGTGCCCGAGGTGGCGGCGCTCGGTCGAAAGGCGTCGACCGCCGCTCGGCAGTCGCTTCTCAAGATCGCCGCGCTGATCCTCTGCCTCCTCGAGGCGCTCGCGCACGCCCTGTGCTTCCCCCCACCCGGCCTCCAATCGGTGGTTGGGGCCGTCCTCGCCGAGGGCGCCCGCGCCACGACCTACCGCGCCCCCCGCATCCACGAGTTTGCCCGGCGACACCTCGACCTCCCGGGAGGAACACTGCCCATGTGACCGAAGACGACGACAGACGTGACGACGAGCCGGCGATGATCCTCGCCTTGTTCCGCTACGGTGTGATCGCACCGCTGGTCGAGCAGGAGCAGTGGGCACCGGGTGAACTCTCACGCCTTGTACGCGAGATCGGCGCCAGCGCCCACCACTTGCCGGGCAAAGGGCCGCTCACCGTGAGCGAGCGGACCGTCTACAGCTGGCTCCGGCTCTACCGCACGGGCGGCATCGAGGCTCTCCGGCCTCGCTGGCGCAAGGACCGCGGTCGGAGCCGAGCCGTGGATGACTCCACCCTCGCCCGTGCCGTCCAGCTGCGCAAAGACAACAACGAGCGCCAGACCAAGACCCTGCTCGACATCCTCCAGCGCGAGGGGTCGCTCGCCGGCAAACCGGTGCCCCATCGCGCGACCCTCGACCGGCACCTCCGTCTGCGCGGCGCCAGCCGCCGGCAGCTCCATGTCCTCGGCAACAAGCGCACGATCAAGATGCAGTTCGAGAACTTCGGGGATCTCTGGGTCGGTGACTATCATCACGGACCGGTGATCCTCGGCCCCAACGGCCAAGTGACCACGGCCAAGCTCGGCGCCTTCATCGATCACACCACCCGCTATCCGGTCGCCGACCGCTACTACCTGGCCGAGGACATCGCCAGCCTGCGCGACTGTCTGCTGCGCGCCCTGCTGCGCTGGGGAAGGTTCAAGAAGGCGTACGTCGATCGCGGTGCCGTCTACCGCGCCGAGCAGCGTGCCTACTCCCTGCGCCGGATCGAAGCCACCCTCATCCACTCCCGCGCCTACTACAGCCAGGGCCGCGGAGTCATCGAGCGCTGGTGGCACGTCGCCAACTCCTTCGAGAGCGAAGTCGCGCTGCGCGAGGAGCCCCTTTCTCTACACGAGCTTAATCGCTTGTGGGAAGCCTACCGCGAGCTCCGCTACTCTCAGGAGATCCACTCCGCGATCGGTCGTACACCCAACGAGGCGGTCGGCGAGGTCACGCCACAGCTCGTCGACCCCGAGGTCGTGCGCGAGCTCTTTCTGGTGCGCGTCGATCGCACGGTGCACAAGAAGGACGGCTGTGTGGCGGTCGAGGGCCGGCGTTTCCTGGTCGAGTCTTTCCTGCGGGGACAGCGCGTCCAGGTGCGCTTCGATCCCGGCGATCTCAGCTCGGTCCTCATCTTCCAGCAGGGGCGCCGGATCCAGAAGGCGTTCCCGCAGCCTCTGAACGCCCAGCCCGAGCCCCACCCCAACCCCGAGCAGGTGTGGCAAAGCGTCGACTATCTCGCTCTGTTACGCGAGGACTACGACCGCAAGCTCCTCGAGCACGCCCGCCCTCTCGCCTACACCCAGCTCGAGGCCGAGCCGCAGTTCGGCGTCGATCAGTTTCTCGAGGTCGTCACCGCTCTCGCCGGCATCAAGCTCAACCGCTCCGGGCGTCAGGAGCTCTGCTCCTTCTGGAACACTTTCGGCCCGCTGCCGGAAGCGCTGGTGCGCATCGCCACCGAACATGCCATCCGGCTGCACGGCCGGACGCGCCACCCTCGGGTCTACCTCCACGCGATCCGCACCCTGGTGCTCGCGCACTGGCGCGGATCCGGAAAGGAATCCTCATGAATCGCTTGCTCCGACACTACGGCTTCGCTCATCACCCGTTCGGGCGGAACGCCCCCAAGGACGCCGTCCTTCGTCACCGCGGCTTCGAAGAAGCTCTGCATCGTCTGTTC
>JARRNE010000505.1:0-2491 GCA_037385305.1 Chromatiaceae bacterium
GCTCCTCATCGCCACCCCGCTGGTGGTTGTCAGCGAGCGCACCGCGCAGACCGCCGCGCTGCTTGGCTTCGCTCACGTCGAGGTGGCCGACAACACCGCCGACGAGGCCATTGTCGCCGGCCTCTGCCGCATCAACTGATCCCCCATGACCCGCCGGCGCACCCTGTGGCTCCCGGCCCTCCTCTCCACCCTGGCCTTGCTGGTCGTGATCGGCGGCGTCATGGTCGGACAGCTCTACTGGGCCAACCTGCACTCCAACCTATGGCGGGTAGAGAGCTCCATGACCCAGGCACGGGAGAACCAGCGCCTCCTCCTGGAGCAGATCGCCCGGACCCGGGCCATGCTGGCCGAGCAACAGCGAGGGCTGCAGGCGGAATCGGAGGCCCTCTCGGCCGCTCGCAAGGAATTGGCGGAAGACCGGGCCGCATTGGAGAGAGAACGATCCGCGCGGGCGAAGCAGGCAGTCGAGCAGGCCCGGGACGCCAAGCGGCTGCGGGAGGCGGCAGAAACGCCGCAGCCCGGTGTGCGCGAAGATCTGGAGGTCGTAGGCGGCGCACCGCCGCCCCAGCCGCGTCCCGCAACGGGTCCTGCAGATTGAAACCATGCCCACTTCCCCCACAGAGCACCTGGAAGGCGCCGGCTGGAGTCACTTCGTCCATGGGGCGGACATTGGGGTGCAGGGACGGGGACCCACCCTCGCCAGCGCCTTCGAGGAGGCGGCCCTCGCCCTTAGCGCGGTGATCGTCGATCCGGCCGACGTGCACCCGGCACAACCGGTCTCCGTCGGCTGCGAGGCGCCCGACCCCGAGCTCCTCCTGACGGAGTGGCTGAACTCCTTGATCTACGAGATGGCCACCCGCGGCATGCTCTTCTGCCGCTTCGCCGTCACCCTGGTGGGGGACCGGCTCCAAGGAACGGCGTGGGGCGAACCGGTAGACGTGGCACGGCATCATCCTGTGGTAGAGGTCAAAGGGGCCACCTATACCGAGCTCGCAGTCACCCGGAGCACAGACGGGACCTGGACGGCGGGCTGCGTCGTGGACGTCTGACACGCGCCCAGTGAAGCACCGATCAATCGCGGAGATCTCCCCGCATAGCCGTAGGGTACGCATCGCGTACCGGCGCGACGGGGCCGGCACGACCCCGAGGGCCAAAAATAATAACTTGTTAGTGTTATTGGTTAGATTCCTGGTGTATTCTTGCATTTTACATAGCGTTTATCCATCCAAGAGACCTGTTTTGGCCACGCATGAAGGTTCACTTCACAAAGATGCACGGCCTTGGCAACGACTTCGTCGTCTTCGACGGCGTTCGCCAACAGGTTGCGCTCACGCCGGAGCAATGCCGAGCCATCGCCGACCGCCGTCTCGGCGTCGGCTGTGATCAGCTGCTGCTGGTGGAGCCCCCAAAGAGTGCGCGAACGGATTTCTACTATCGGATCTTCAACGCCGACGGCTCCGAGGTGGAGCAGTGCGGGAACGGGGCGCGTTGCTTCGCGCGATTTGTCCGTGAGCAAGGACTCACCCGGAGCGCCGAGATCCGGGTGGGGACCAGGGCCGGGGAAATCAGCCTGTACGTCGAGGCCGACGACCAGGTGCGGGTCGACATGGGTGCACCCGTGTTCGAGCCCGCGCAGATCCCTTTCGTTACAGAAGCCGAAGGAGACCCCTACCCCCTGGAGATAGATGGCCGACAGGTCAGCATCGGCGCCGTCTCGATGGGCAATCCCCACGCGGTGCTCCTGGTGGAGGATGTGGACGTGGCACAGGTGGCCCGCCTGGGGCCCCTCATCGAGGAGCATACGCGCTTTCCTCGGCGCGTGAATGCGGGCTTCATGCAGGTGATCGATCGGGAGCACATTCGACTGAGGGTCTACGAGCGGGGTGTCGGTGAGACCCTGGCATGCGGCACCGGCGCCTGCGCCGCAGTGGCGGTCGGCATCCGCTGGGGACTGCTCGCAAACCGGGTCTCGGTCAATCTGCCCGGCGGGATTCTTGTGATAGAGTGGCACGGCGGTTCCCGCCCCGTTTGGATGACGGGACCAGCCGTTTCGGTCTTCGACGGGGTAATCGAGCTATGAGCATGCAGCCGGCCGAGAAGGAGTCCAATTCAGTGGACGAGATCGGGGAGGAGCTCATCGTCGCCTACCTGGATTCCCACCCGGAGTTCTTCGGGCGGCACCAGGACCTGGTGGCCCGACTGGCCATACCCCACGGAACCGGCGGCGCCGTCTCCCTCGTCCAGCATCAGGTCGCGGTACTGCGCACGCAGCTCGACGCGGAGCGGCGGCGCCTGGCACATCTCATCGCCCGGGCACGGGAGTATGAGAGCCTCTCCAGCCGGCTGCACGGGTTGATGCTGCAGCTCATCGCGGCGTCGGATCTCCAGCGCATCACGGCCGTGCTGAGAGACGCCTTGCGCAGGGAGTTCAAGGCCGAGGCGGTGACCCTGAAGCTCTTCCCGGTCGGGGACGACGAGGCGGAGGGCGATC
>JARRNE010000505.1:2525-5574 GCA_037385305.1 Chromatiaceae bacterium
GGGAGATCCTCAGCCAGAGGCTCGCGGTCCTGCCCGAGGCCGATGCCTGAGCCCATCGCAGAGGACCTGCTGGAGACCTTTCTCCACCACCTGGCGCACGAGCGCCGGCTTTCCGGGCTAACCGTCAGCAACTACCGGCGCGATCTGACGCACATCCGCGATTGGCTCGCGCGAGGCGGGGTTACCTCCTGGGACCGGGTGGACGAGCAGGCCGTGCGCCAGTACGTCGCCTGGCGCCACCGTAGCGGGGCGTCCGGGAAGACCATCCAGCGCGAGCTCTCCGCCCTGCGGAGCCTGTTCCGTTACCTTCTGCGGGAAGGACTCGCGGGGCACAACGCGGCCCAGGGCGTGCGGGCCCCCAAGGTCGCCCGCAAGCTCCCGGCGACCCTGGATGCGGATCACCTGAGCGCCCTGCTGAACCGTCCCGCCGACGAGCCCCTCGCCCTGCGGGACACAGCCATGATCGAGCTCTTCTACTCGTCGGGGCTTCGGCTCGCCGAGCTCGTCTCCGTGAACCTGGGCGACATCGACATGCACGACGCGACCCTGGAGGTGATCGGCAAGGGCGCCAAGACCCGCCGGGTCCCCGTCGGCGGCAAGGCCCTGGAAGCCATTCGCCGCTGGCTGCAGGTGCGCGGAAGCTATGCGGGGCCGGAGGAGCGCGCCCTCTTCGTCAGCAGCCGAGGGACGCGCGTGCACCCCCGCACCGTGCAGCAGCGCCTGCAGCGCTGGGCCTCGCAGCAGGGTGCCAACCGCAAGGTCCACCCTCATCTGCTCCGCCATTCCTTCGCGAGCCATCTGCTGGAGTCGTCCGGCGACCTCCGCGCGGTTCAGGAGCTCCTGGGCCACTCGGACATCAGCACGACCCAGATCTACACCCACCTGGACTTTCAGCACCTGGCCCAGGTCTACGACAAGGCCCATCCGCGGGCGAAGAGGAAGCCCTGACGCTGCCCGGAGGAGCGGACCCGACAGCGCTCGCCTCAACCAGACCAGTCCTCCAACGCCAGACCGCTTACTCGGGCAAACTCGCCCGTATTTGCGGTGACGAAGGTCAGCCCCCGCGCGAGGGCACAGCCTGCCAGCATTACGTCGTAGGGACCGATAGGAGTCCCGGCGGCACGCAGTGCCGCACGCACCGCGGCAGTCGCTCTGGCGTCCTCGCGCGCGTACGAGACGAGATGCACCGACGCGAAGAACGCCTCCAGCACGGGGCGCAGCTTCCGCGCACGACTTGGATTCAGGGCAAGACCATATTCGATCTCCATCAGCGTAACACTCGACACGGCAATGTCATCGGGGTTGCTGGCCTTGATGCGCCCGAGCACCGCCGGGTTGCCTCGCGCAAACAAGCTCAGGATGCAAGTGTCGAGCAAGTGAATCACGACAGCGGGTCGGCAGAAGGCCGACCCAGCTCGTCACGGTAGGCCTCGAACTTCGGAGCGTCCGGCACACCCTCGAACTCGACCACGGCCGTGGGCCAGCCGGCACACCGATAACGGGCGATCCACAGATCGATCGCCTCGCGGATCACGGCGTTGCGGGTCTTGCCCGACTGGCGGGCCAGCTCGCTCAAGCACTTACCGACATCGTCGTTCAAATAGATATTGAAGTTCATCCTCTCTTGCCTCTCGCGCCACGGGCATCACATGTTTAGATGTTATGCTTGGTCGATGGCACCTGCAAAGACCAGCTGATCGCAAGCGGTCGGAGGCATGGTGGGCGCCTGGGTTTTGCTCAGCGAAACCCATGCGTAGAATGCAAGATCGATATCCAGGCCGGAGCAGGTATCCATGGAGACGTTCCACGGCACGACTATCCTCTCCGTTCGCCGCGGCCAGCAGGTCGTCATCGGCGGAGACGGTCAGGTGTCGCTCGGACAGACGGTGATGAAGGGCAACGCGCGCAAGGTGCGCCGCCTCTACAAGGAGCGCGTGCTGGCGGGTTTTGCGGGGGCCACGGCGGACGCCTTCACCCTCTTCGAGCGGTTCGAGGGCAAGCTGGAGAAGCACCAGGGCCATCTCACCCGATCGGCCGTGGAGCTTGCCAAGGACTGGCGTACGGACCGCATGCTGCGCCGCCTGGAGGCCCTGTTGTGCGTCGCGGACAGCCGCGCCTCCCTCATCATCTCAGGGACGGGAGACGTCGTCGAGCCGGAGCATGACCTCATGGCCATCGGCTCGGGCGGCTCCTTTGCCCAGGCTGCAGCCCGGGCCCTCGTCGAGAATACGGAGCTCCCGGCCCGGGAGATCGTCGAGCGGGCGCTGCACATCGCCGCCGATATCTGCATCTACACGAACCACAACCTGGTGCTGGAGGAGCTGGCCGGGGAAGGCGACTGAGGCGATTTCCGTCAAATCCCATACCACTTAGCTGGTCCTCTCGTCCCGCAGGCTCGGCAGGGTTCCGAATTCGGCGGCAGGTCCCTTGGGAAAGCCTTCATCCTGCCGCACGTTGTGGATTTATGAGGTAGGCTGCAGCCCTTCCACCCGCTATCCAGGATTCCAAGTCGCATGTCGGACATCACGCCTCAACGCATCGTCGCCGAGCTCGACAAGCACATCGTGGGTCAGACCGAGGCCAAGCGGGCCGTGGCCGTCGCGCTGCGCAACCGGTGGCGCCGCGCCCAGATCGACGAGCCGATGCGCTCCGAGATCACTCCCAAGAACATACTGATGATCGGCCCCACAGGGGTGGGGAAGACCGAGATCGCCCGCCGGCTGGCACGGCTCGCCGACGCGCCTTTCCTGAAGGTCGAGGCCACCAAGTTCACCGAGGTCGGCTATGTCGGACGCGACGTGGAGTCGATCGTCCGCGACCTGGTGGACGTGGCGGTGAAGATGGCCCGCGAGCAGGAGATGGCCAAGAACGCGGACGAGGCCGCGGCGGCGGCCGAGGAGCGGATCCTGGACGGCCTGCTGCCGCCGCCGTCCAGCTTCGAGGAAGACGCCAAGGCGGCCGGACCCTCCTCCGGTACCCGGGAAAAGCTGCGCGAGCGGCTCCGCGGGGGCGAGCTGGACGAGCGGGAGATCGAGGTCCAGGTCAGCGC
>JARRNE010000506.1:0-3047 GCA_037385305.1 Chromatiaceae bacterium
AGCGCCACGGTACGAGCCGCCGCGGACGGCAACGAGACAACGCCGAGGCTTGCGGCACAACTTCGAGCCTACCAAGGTCTTGAACATGCCACCTTGGAGGAATCTCTCGGGGCCGAGGCGCGCTTAGCGGACCAGGTCTACCGGCTGAGCGCACGGCTCTGTGTGGACGGATGTCAGGGCTGTCTGCATTCTGGCAGTGATCTGATGGCGGACACATTGGCGGAATCGGCGGTCAGTCGCAGGCTGCTGGGACGCTTCGTTAGAAGCATCGCGTAAGCAATACGCGGATTTTCCGATATACTGAAATGCAGAAAATCTACGAGGAATCAGCCATGCAGGAAAATCTCGTCGTCTCCGCTCGCGGCCAAATCACTTTACCCGCCACCCTTCGCAAGCGTTTTGGAATCCGCCCCGGGGATGTCGTCATCGTGCAAGACCGAGATGGCGAGCTCGTTTTGAAGCCTGCGGCGGTCCTGGAGATCGATACTTACAGCGACGAGCAGATCGCCGAATGGGACGAGCAAGACCGCTTCGCGCCCAAGGAACGGCAATACTGCTTCTGAAATTGGCGGGTGCAGGTTGCTGGGAAGTGGTTCCTCTTATGCCGTCGAGGAGGCACGACGGAACCTGCTGTGAAAGTTCCCCGATCATCTCGATGCGTTCGAGGCACTGCTGGCCCTCGTCTCGGTGATACCTTCCCGAAGCGGTGTGAACTGTCCGCTACCGCTTTCCGCAAAAGATCGCCCCATATTCGAGGCTGCGCTTGCTGGCGGCGCCACCCACCTGCTGACCGGGGACCTGAAAAACTTCGGCCCTTTCATGAACGAACCGGGGCAAACCAAAGGCATCGTGATCCAGACCGTCGCGGAATTCTTGCGAGATATCGGAACGAAATAGCAACCCTTTTTCGATTTGCCGCGAGCCTCGCGCGTGGTGGAACGTCGGGGTTCTCCGGCGACCTGCCCCTCAGAGCTCAGACGATTCTGCCCCGAGACCAGCTGGTTATCTCTTTCCGATCTCGCGCAACATTGCCTCACGCACGATGGCGTTGATTCGTGTCTGGTAGCCCTTTTCCTTGGACTTGAGCCAGGCAAGCACGTCCGCGTCTACCTCCACGCGGTCCTGTATGCTCAGTGCAAAGGGGGCGTCGAGCACCAGGCTATGTTTGACCGACCCCCGATACTCGGCTCGCCGTCCGATCCAGCACCTCCACCGCCCATTGATTGACATTATTGCCCGCCAGGTCGGCTCCCTGGGCCTTGGCGGCATGGGTTTCCGAAAAAACACGCAGCAGCCTGCCGGATAAGGGAGATGACGGAATGCCCCTCAGCCGACGTCCAGCTCATCTCCCCCCTGTGGCGGCTCACGGCCAAGGCGTTCCAACACGTCCAGAAAGCGCGCCCGGTCGGCACGTGCGGCCCGATGCGTAAATACCTCCTCGGCCTCCAGCGCGGCCACCTTTTCGGCCAAGGCGGTGTTGATGAATTGGTTCAAGCTCACGCCATCGCGCTTTGCTGCGCGGCGTGCCGCCGCCAGAATGCTCTCCGGCGTACTCAAGGCGTAGTTACTCTTGCTCATCGCGCAGTGTCCTCGCAAGCTCGGCGGGGCGGCAGAGGGTGATCCCGAATCGGGTCGGCGCTTCGCCGAAGTCTCGAATGTTGAACGTTACCAGATGCGTCGCCGCGGCGTTGGCCGCGGCCTCCAGTACCATGTCGTCATTGGCGTCACGGAGCTGCGGACGCCACAGATACCAGATCGGTACCTGCTGCAGCATGGCCGCCAACTGGTCGAGGATGATATCCATGTCCACCACCGTGCCGCCCGCGCGGTGCAGCGTTTCCGGACGTTTGAGAACGGCCTCGTACTCAAGGAACAGCGGTACGGATGCCGCCGCCGTCAAGCGCGCGAGACCGATCTCCCGCAGCAGGAACCTCGAGGCCCCTGTCGGACTGACAACGGCAGCCACAATGACATCAGTGTCGAGCACAACAATCATATGACATAGCATATAAGTCAAGCCGGACCAGTCAACAGGCACCTGTCGCCCCAGCGCCCCCGATCGCAGGATGCATGCCGCCTACCCCGGGGCGGCTTTGCGTAAGCGCAAACCCCGTGGGGGATGTGCAATGTGAGACCTGGCCGTGCGCCTGCAGGTGGCCCTGCGGCTAGGACAACCGGCGGAAGTCTCGTTGTACGGGCTCATTGACACTAGCGCCTTTGGCGCCGTCTCAGTTCTCTGGATGCTGCAACGCAAGATTTGACCCCGGATCTTACTGAGACGGTTGATCTCTCCACCTGGCGCGGCGACCCCAACGACACGACCGCCCGGGAGCTTCTGAGCGCGATCAGCAGGCTGTCGCGCAAGCCCCGCAAAGGACCCGAGCCGCAACACCCCATTCGGATCTACGTCAGCTATCGGCGAAGCGACAGCGGGGAGATCACAGACCGGATTCACGACCGGCTGAGCCAGCACTTCGGTCACAACGCAGTGCACATGGACCTGTTGTCCCTGCAATCCGGGCAGGACTGGTCAACGGCCATCGAGCAGCAGATCCGAAGCTCGGACGTGATGCTGGCAGTGATCGGACCCCATTGGCTGACGGAGACCGATACGGAAGGGCGCAGGCGCCTGGACGATCCGGGCGCGTTCGTGCGCAGAGAGCTGTCGGTTGCTCTGCGAAGTCAAGTCCGCGTCGTACCTGTATTGATCGGCGAAACCCCGCCACCGCGTCCAGAAGTGCTTCCGGAGGATCTCCAGCAGCTTGCGTACCGGCAGGCCGTCGGCATCCGCTCCGACACCTTCGACCAGGCCATGGATCGGCTCACTGCCTTCCTGGATCAGCTTTCCCCGGCCCAGGCGCCACCGCCAGAAAGCGCGGCCCATGTCGGCAGCGCGGCGGACGCGGAGATCGAGCGGCTCCTCGAAGAGATCAAAAGCCCCGAAACCCCGCCGGAACGGCGAGTCGAGATAGGGGACCGCCTCGCCGAGCTCGGCGATCCGCGCCCGGGCATAGGCCTGACGCCCGACGGCCTGCCGGACATCGACT
>JARRNE010000507.1:0-5048 GCA_037385305.1 Chromatiaceae bacterium
ATGCGGCGCAATACGGCTAGCGCCTATTGCGCCCTACGAGATCGCCGAGGGGATCCTCGACGCGCAGAAAGGTGCGGTGGACAAGAGGATGAAGGCTGCCGCGAGCCAAGGAGCAAATCTGGACAGCCATGCGGCAGAGCTGCGCAGGCTCATTGACGAAGCGCCTCTGCCGCCTGTGCAACGCCGCTACAAGACAAACGACGTGGCCGTTATGTGAAGCTTCACATGACGGCCAGAAGCGGCGATCCAGGGGTCCACATTAGAGGCCACCCTGCGCTCCGGCCCATCTCCCAGCACGTCGGATGGCCCCTCAGTCCCCCGGTGCCTTCTGGCAACCAGAGCCACGGGGGGCCAAGGGTGCTCTGGCCTCACGCCGCGACCTGGGTAGGCTCTCCTTGACTGGGCGGACTGCCTATCCGTATTTCGCTGTACTGCATCCCCGCGGCATGCTCCACCCTACACGACCAACCGCCCTTGCCGCTCCGCTGGGCCGATCAGGGCCTGGGTACCGGCGTTGAAGGCGACATAGTCGCTTTCGATGGGTGATGCTGGCGGCAGAAGTGTTGCTGGGCCAGGGCTCGCGCACCGAGAAGCAGAGATACTCCGCATCCCAGGGCATGGCCGGAGGCGCGAGCGCTACCGGCCGACCGGTGACCGCAGCGGTAATCCCGGCGGAGCCGGCTAGGATGCTGCGCAGCCAGCCGGTAGAGCCGAGGCCGGTTGAGACGATGATGCCGCTGGAGGAATGCTGCTCGCTGCGGTCGTTGATCTGGATGCGGTAACGCGCGGAGGTGTGGCTGCGGGGGCCGATGAACAGGTCGATGACCGCGTACAGGTGCTGACCGTCGCTCAGGGTGGCCTTGGCCATGGTGACCCCGCGCCAGGGCCGGGTGCCGCGCAGCACCTCGGGCAGCAGGCGCGGCAGGTCCGCGGCACGGAAAGGGAGCAGCACCCCCTCCCAGCGCGCCGGGTCCGGATTGACGCCGATCACCGGCTGGCCGTCCAGGTACTTGAGCGTATTGGCCACCAGCCCGTCCTGGCCGAGCACCACCACCGTGTCCCGTGAGCCAAACAGGTAATTGGGCAGGAAGGCCCGATCCACCTGGTGCAGGCGGCCGAGTGCTCCGAGCATGGTGGCCACGATCCGTACCTGCTGCCGGTATGTGCCGTCCTCGACCTGGTAGTCGGTAAAGTCGGCGCCCAGGTGCTCGATGTAGAAGCGCGCCTGGTCCTCGGTGTTGAAGCGCTGCACCAGCTCTGCCAGACGGGTCTGGCGGGTCACCAGCACCAGCCGGTGCTCGCTGGCCGGAGTTCTCATTTGCGCTCATCGCCACGTACCGAGGGGCGCGGGGCGGCACGCTGCAGCAGCTCGCCCAGCAGCTCCGGCGTGACGTTGAGCTGACCCACCTTCTCCGCCCCCTGGGCCAGGTCGCGGAAGGCTTGGGCGATGAGCTGGCCAGGATCCATGCCCATGCCGGCCAAGGCCTGGACCACTCGCGGGTCCACCCCCTCCAGGGCACGCATGGCGGCGCTCAGGGCATAGGCGCGGGCATCGGCATCGGTGCGGGCATTGCCGGCCGCGAGCCCCACAAACGTCTGGTTCTGCTGCTCCAGGGCAATGCGGGTCTGCATCTGTGCCTCGCTCAGCTCCCGCTGCTTCTGCTGGACCGCCTTCTCCGCCTCCATTTGCGTCTCGCGGATCTGGCGCTTCTTCTGCTCCACGGCGATCTCGGTGTTCAGCTCGTTCTCCTTGATCGCCCGCTCCTGCTCCACCGCGGCATTGCGCCGGGCGTAGATGGCCTCGTCCGCCTGGCGCAGGATCGCCTCCCGGGCCTCGGCCTCCAGGGCGCGGGCGGTCTCCGGGGTGGGCTTGATGGCCAGGATGGCCAGCGCCAGGATCTCGATACCCAGGGACGCGATGGCCTCGCTGGACTGCAGGCCCTGGCGCAGCTCCACGACCAGACCGGGGCCAGCGGGCAGGGTCTGGCGCAGGCCGAGCCGGCGAACGGCAGCACTGGTGAGCACCTGCGCATGGCTGACCAGGCGCTGTCCGAGCTTCTGCGGATCCTCGGCGGCATAGTCTCGGCCATTGGGCGCCAGGGCGTAGCTCATGAGTGCCGCCAGCTTATGGGGATCGCGTACCCGATAGGTGAGCTGACCCTGGATCGAGACCTCCTGGAAGTCCGCGGTGATCTCATTGAAGATGAACGGCACATCCACGCTGGCCAAGGGCACGCGCACCAGCGACGAGATCGGTGCGAAATAGAATAGGGCCAGCCCCGCCCCCTCCCGCACGATGCGGCCGCGGCGGTGCAACATCAGGTGCTCGGTGGGTTGGGCCTTGACGAAGCGAAAGCCGAACATGCGGGTGACCTCCCGGCACAAGGGATGGTCCGGCATGATGCCAGCTTTTCTTGCAGGTGGCGCGTACACGCCCCGTCGAGCCTTCGAGGCCGGGGCGGCCGGTCAGCTGGCCTTTCGGTTCCCGGATGACTTCCTCACCCACGCCAACGGCCAGCCGGTTCAGGCGCGGGTCGGCAATGGGCACTTCGCGGATTCGCGGTCTTCGGCGATCTCGGCCCGGATGAGGTCCTGGCTCGTGGTGGACAAGCTGTGGTTGACCTGTATTGCCTCGGCCACTGCCGCTGGCGGCGGCCCTCGGTGCCACGAAACCCCTGATGGGACGCAATCGGCCAGTTGCTGCCACTCAGCCAAGTCGCGTGAGCGGCAGGTCAACGCCGATAGCTGCCTCTGCCGCCCCGTGAGAGTCGGCGTGCTGCCGGGACCCTAAGCAGACAACCGAGCTGCAGCGGGTGCCGGCAGCTCAGTCCCACACAAGCAGCCCTTTGCCGCTGCAGCCGCCGTCGCTGTTCGGCAACGCTCGGCCGCTATCCAGATGTTCGGCAGCGACCGCGCTACCGCCTGCTGGCTCTCTGAGACCACTTGCTTCGGTCCCAGAGTTGACCGCTGGGTGCCCTGCGGACTCCCATCATGCTCGGGGTGCATCCCAAGCGCGCGAATATCGAGCGCGCGTGGAGGATGTTCCGGTCACGATACGAAGGGCAAACACCTGAGCGGATCGGCTACGACAGTGAAGGCAGCTCGCCGCCGGGCGAGTCCCTGAGGCTGAGATAGTCCAGCGGAAACAGACGGTGGGTGCGAAGCAGGCTCATCGGTGCCTCGTCTTCGCCTTCAACCCGGTAGTCAAGGACCGAAACGCCATCCGATTTCTCGTACGCCGCCGCGATGTCACCCAACGCCTTCACGAGTCCCTGGCGCTCCCCCTCTCCTAAACCTTCGTCGACGAGACCCACAAAGTCGATTTCGTAGACCTCGTCGTCACCCAGCTCCTCCCAGGAGCTTACGCTCACGTAGAGGCCGAGGAGATGGGTGCCCGCCTTCTTCAGGCGGTCCTCCTGTTTTCCTCGCGCCCTGCGAGTACGCTGGTTGAAAGCGTCGGGAAAGGCCGTGCGCACGACGCGATTGATTATCCAGCGTTGCAGCACGCCCCGCCCGTTGGAGTGGATGCGGTACCAGTGCTCCGTCCCATCCGCAGCGAAGGAAACGTGCAGCTCCCGGGGATTCTTACCCGCTGTGTAGTTCCCGTTTGGCTGGGCATCCGGGGCCAGCGGCTCGCACAGATAGGCTTCCGCGACTGGCTCGGATGCGTAGCAGTCATGCACCAGGTCGCAGCTTTGCGAGACCACCAGGAGCCGAGCATCTTTCGCAAGCTCCGGTAATCCCGCACCCCCCGGCGTCCCACGGAGCACCGATTGCACGTCCCGGGGGCTGACGAAGGACCATTGTCGCCAGCCACGCTGTTTGATCGATGCCGGCTCTCCGGGCTCCTGTTCTTCGACGGCTACTGTCGCCTTGGGGCAAAGCAGCTTACGAATGAGATGCAGGAATGGCATGCGTCAGCGCGTTCTCGTAACGATCCTTTTCGCTCAGCGGTGTGAGCGTCGTCCTTCGCGCCTCGCGCTGGCCCTCCTCTTCTGCGGCCCTCTTCGCCAAAGCCTCCAGGTGCCCCTGGATCAGGGAGCGCTCCAGCGGATCTTCCCCCAGTAGATCCAGCAAGGATCGTCCTTCGGCGGTCTTCGCGCGCAGCAGGCGCCCGAGGGGGCGGTTGGTCAGCGACCGCCAATCCAGGCACACCCGCCGAAGCGCCAGCAAGCGATCATAGTTTGCGTCGCTCACCTGACCGCCGCCGATCCAGTCATAGACCGCCTGGCGCGAGACCCCGGCCATGGAGGCGAGATCCGTGATACTGACGCCTAAGGTGGCCTTGATCTCCGCGATCAGATCGGCCCCTGCGAGCACATCCACGGCTTCCGCCGTGGCCTGCATGTCGATCCGCTCGAACAGCCCCTCCCAGGAGTCGGTCACAACCTCATCCGTGCGATCTTCGCTGATCAGGTTATCCAGCGCCCCGCCGGTGCCGACCAGGAACTCAAAGGCCGTGGCGGGAGTCATGCCGGCCGTCGTGGCCAAGGTGGCGAGCATCGTGACAGCGGCCCAGCCCGGCCGGATCGAGGCAGAAAGTACCGACGCGCTGGCCCCGGTCGCGGAGTAGCCGAAGTCCTCCGAGCCCAAGGACCAATACTGCCAAGGTGACAGGTCGGCCTGTATCGACACCCTCGTGCTCATCGCCAGTCCTCCAGTGCGAAATCGGAGACGGTCTCGCGGAAGACATCCGAGAGAATTCCATGAAGCCCGTTGAACCCATCCATGGCCCCTTCGACCGAAAACGCCTCGGATTTCTCGACGAAGTGGTCGTAATCCAGGATGCCGAGCGGCCTGCTCGCGTCGAAGCTCTTCGCGGAAACCAGGTCTTGCGGCACCAGGTTCGGTGGCAGCACACCTTCGGGGTTCAAGCCGATGCGAACGACCAACCGACCGCCGACGTCGGTATCCAGGATCAGGTTGGTGAATGACCTCGGCCGCTGAGCACCTATGTGCTTCAGATCGACCCCGCGCAGCCCCTCCTTGAGATAGTCGCCGAGGGTCTGGTCGGCGCTGGCCTGAAAGGCATCGACATAGCGCAGCCC
>JARRNE010000508.1:0-10050 GCA_037385305.1 Chromatiaceae bacterium
CTTGATCCCGCAGGTAGACCGGTAGCGCCCTCTCCGCCGGGACGAAGCGCCCGGCCGCGTACGCCGCCGCGGCGAGGGTGACAACGTCCCGGGCCTCGCAGAAGGCCGAGGGATCCGCCGCCATGAGGCGCGGCGCAAGGCGCCGGCGCAGCACGTCCCCGTGGGCGGCCCACCCGCCCCCCACCCCGCACCAGCCGCCACCCTCCGGCAGGGCAACGGTTTCCGGTGATCCCACCTGGTCCTCGACGGCGGCTCGCATCAGGCCCTGTTCGTCGAGGACGTACGCGCCCCAGTACAGCTCCCCCATGCGGGCATCGAAGGCCGGGAGGGTGCGGGTACGACCTTCTGCCCGGTGATACCCCTGGGCAAGGGCCGCGAGGGTGGAGACCGGGACCACCGGGAGGTCCGCACCGAAGGCGGCGCCCTGGATCACGGCGGCGGCAATGCGCACGCCCGTGAACGAGCCTGGACCGCGACCGAAGGCGAGCGCGTCGAGGCGAACGAGCCTGAGCCCGGCCTGTGCCAGAAGCTCGTCCATCATGGCGAGGATCAGCTCCCCATGCCGTCGCGGCTCCCGGGATAGGCGTTGCTCCACTGCCCCGTCCGACAGCAAGGCCGCGGAGCAGGCCTCGCCGGAGGTATCGATGGCCAAGATCCTCAAGGTGTCGCTCCCTGGCCTGCTACGCCGCCGCAAAGAAGTGCTCAACGTCTTCCAGGTCCCGCGTCCGCAACATCGGCGGCAGGCTGTCCAGAAACGCCTTGCCATAGGAGCGGGTGAGCAGGCGCGGATCACAGACCACCAGCACCCCGCGGTCGCCGGGATCCCGAATGAGCCGGCCGGCGCCCTGTTTCAGGGCGATCACGGCCTGGGGCAGCTGGAAATCCCGGAAGGGGTTGCCCCCCCGCTGCCGAAGCGCGTCGATGCGTGCCGCAAGAACCGGGTCTCCGGGCGAGGCGAAGGGCAGCTTGTCAATGAGGACGCAGGACAGGGCCTCTCCGCGCACGTCCACTCCCTCCCAGAAGCTCGCGGTGCCCAGGAGCACCGCATTGCCCAGGCTGCGAAATCGCTCCAGCAGCTCGGCCCGGGGCGCACTGCCTTGGACCAGCATGGGATAGTCTATCCGCGGGTCCAGATGGTCCGCCGCCTCCTTGAGGGCCCGATGGCTGGTGAAGAGCAGGAAGGCCCGGCCGCGGCTGCAGGCAAGGACCCGGAAGGCAAGCGCGGCGACCGCCGCCACGTATCCGGGGGAGGATGGGTCCGGCATGGCCCGGGGGACGAACAGTACGGCTTGGCGCTGATAGTCGAACGGGCTCTCCCAGCGCTCGGTTCGGGCATCGGCGATTCCGAGCTGGACTGCAAAATGCTCGAAGCTCTCCCCCACCGCGAGTGTGGCGGAGGTCAGGACCCAGGCCGCGGGGTGCCGTTCCATATGGGACTGGAAGATATCCGCCACCGCCATGGGTGTCAGATGCAGCCGCAGGCCCTGGCCTTGGGTCTCGAACCAGCGGATGTCCTCGGATTCCCCTGATTCCGCCAGCTGGGCGAGGCGAGCGGCCAGGTCAACGCTCCTCGCCAGGCAGCTGTCCAGCCCTTTTCCCCGACCCTCGATCGCCTTCAGGCCCGCCCGCAGGGCATCCAGCCGCGCGCGCACCTCGTCCAGGGCCCTCGCTGCGGCGGCGTTGTCGGCCAGCTCCCGCCAGGGGCCGCGTCGCGCCTCCTCTCCCAGGGTCAGTCGGAAATCGCGCACGGCCCGGCGTAACCCCTCGGCAAGCTCCAAGAACCCGTGGGTGTCTCCGGCCTCCCTGTGGTACTCGGTTTCTGTGTCGCGCGCCAAGTCCAGTAGCTGGCGGCCACTGACGGCGACCCCGAAGACGAAGCAGTCCGCCCCCGGCAGGATCTCCCCGAATCCCTCGTCCTTGAGCGAGAGATCGGCGCACAGCAGGTGATGATTGATGATCACCAGCTCCGCCCCCTGGGCGCGGCGCCGGGCCTCTACGAGATGGCATCGCCCCCATTCGGGACATTCCTGCCCGAGGCAGTTGTCGCCGGTGGAGGTCACCGCGGGCCAAACGGGGGTGTCGTCGGGCAGGGCCAGCTCCGCAACGTCCCCGCTGCGGGTCCGTGCTGCCCAGTCCCGTACGGCGAGCAGGTGCCGGCGCAGCTCCGGAAACGCGCTGCGAAGGTCGTTGAGGGACATCTCCAGACGGTAGCGGCACAGATAGTTCGCCCGCCCCTTGAGCAGCGCCGTCCGAACAGGGATGCTCAGCAGGTCTCGAATGACCGGGAGGTCTCGGTGGAAGAGCTGGTCCTGGAGATTACGGGTGCCCGTCGAGACCAGGACCTTGCGCCGGGAAAGCAGGGCCGGGACCAGGTACGCGTACGTCTTGCCGGTGCCGGTACCCGCCTCGCAGATGAGGACACCCCCGCCGGCGATCGCGTCCGCGACCGCCTCGGCCATCGCCTGCTGTTGGGGACGGTGATTGAATCCCGGCAGGCGCTGCGCCAACAGGCCCTTGGGGCCGAGGATTTCCGCGATCTGGCTCAAACGCGCCTCGGGGAGCCGTTCGAGGGAACCGGCAGCCGAGGTCCCCGGCGGCCGTTCCTATCCGCCGCGGGCCTTCTGCTCCGCCGCCGCAGCGCCCGCCGCATCCCCCGCAGCCCGCCTTGCCGCCGCGATGATGCGCCAGTTGTCCTGCTTCAGGCCCGGCTCGTCCCGGGCCAGGCTGTTGGAGCGGGCTGCCAGGTTTGCCGCCTGTGTCTGGTAGCCCTGCTCCAGCCGGACCTGGGCAAGCCGGTTCCAAAGGTAGGCCTGTTGAGGCTCGATGCGCAGAGCCCGCTCCAGCGTTGCCGCAGCACCTAGGTAGTCCCGCATCTGCCGCTGACGCTCCGCCTCTCGCAGGAGCGCATCGGCCGCTGGCGGGAGGGCTGGCCGCCTAGGCGGGGGGGCGTAAGCGAGGGTTTGGGGCTGACGGGTACTCGCCGTCCGCTGGGACTGCTGCGCACCGGCGGGGTATTCCGGACGTTCCACCGCAAGCCCGCCCGGAGTCGCTCCGCCTGTCGGACTGGCTTGGCCGAGAGTACCCTGCGCAGGGGCGGCAGCCTGGCCACCGGCGGAGGGCGCTGTGCCCGGGGCATGGTAGGGGTAGACCTCGACCTCCGGTGTTTGCGCTTGCTGCTGAGGGGGCGCCGCCCCTCCCGCCTTGGCGGCGGCGCCGGGACCCTGGGCGCCCCTGGTCTCAATCGGAGCGGGAGGGCCGATTCTGGGCGACGTCGCACAGCCCGCCATTGCAATCAGGGGCAATCCAATCAAGAAGAGCCGCTTCATCAGTTACCCAGAAACCCCCGCATAAACTCGCCGAACACGCTCCGCAAGCTCTTCTCCTGGGCAACCGCCGCCGGCCCACGCTTCTCGGGCTCGGGGCTCGCCGGCTGCACCCCACCGCAGGTGGATGTGCGAGTCGGCACATCCGCGCTCTCGAACGGCACTGTCACCGCCCTGCCACAGCCCGTGGCGGCAAGCAGGCCGTTGCCGGGATCCACCCGCACATCCGTGATTCCGTCGGGCACGAGGTCGGGAATGGGACGATTCTCGATGTTGGCCATGATATCGGCCCAGACATGTAAGGCACCGCTGGCCCCGGTGAGCCGCGCAGACTTGTTATCGTCCCGACCGACCCAGACGACCGCCACCTTGTCGCCGCTGAACCCGGCAAACCAGCTGTCGCGCAGGTCATTGGTCGTTCCGGTCTTCCCCGCAACCGTCAGGCTTGCCGGCAACCGGCGGAGCAGGTAGCTCGCGGTTCCCTGCTTGACCACCTGCTGCATGGCCCAGGTCGTCAGGTAGACCGCGTTCGCGTCCACGACCGGCTGCACGGCGAGCGGATAGCGGCTCAGCGGCCGGCCGGACGCATCGAGCACGTCACGAATAGCTCGCAAGGGCGCCCGGAATCCGCCGTTGGCCAAGGTTTGATAGACCTGCGCCACATCGGCGGGCGTGAGAGAGATGGACCCGAGCAGCAGTGACGGCACCACATCGATGGGACGCTCCACACCCAGCCGGGCCAGCGTATGGGCGACGCGATCGACGCCGACTGAGAGCCCGAGGTGCACGGTTGCCAGATTGAAGGAATGCGCCAAGGCCAGGTAGAGCGGGACTGGTCCATGGTGCTTGCGGGAATAGTTCTCAGGCTGCCATAGCTTGCCGTTTCCAGCCCTGATGCTGACCATAGCTTGCCGTTTCCAGCCCTGATGCTGACGGGCGTGTCCGACAGGGTGGTCACCAGGCTGTACTTCTGAGGCATCGAGAGCGCCGTCAAATAGACCGCGGGCTTCACGAGCGAGCCGATGGAGCGCACGGCGTCCAGCGCACGGTTGAATCCCGCATAGCTCGGGTCGCGCCCCCCCACCACAGCCAGGACCTCACCTTCCGAGGGCGAGGCGACGATCGCCGCCGTCTCGAGGGTCCCGGCCTTGAATCCCCGTGCGCGTTCCAGCTCAGGGAGGCGCACGCTCACGGCGCGCTCCGCCGCCGCCTGAACCAGCGGGTCAAGCGTGGTGAAGATACGCAGGCCCTCGGTACGCAGGTCCTCCTCGCGGTAGTCCCGCTGCAGCTGGCGTCGCACCAGCTGCAGGAAGGCCGGATAGCTGCCCGCCGGCCTCCCTCCCTTGTCGCTCACCCCCAACGGAGCCGTAGTAGGACGGCCCCTTGATGAGAGCGACGAGCAAGGCGGCCTCCGGGATGGTCAGCTCGTTGAGGGGGCGATTGAAGTAGAAGAGGCTCGCGAGGCCGAACCCGTGGATCGCACGCTTGCCGTCTTGACCGAGGTAGATCTCGTTGGCGTAAGCAGCCAGGATCTCGTCCTTGCTGTAGCGCCGGTCCAGGAGGATGGCCATCACCGCCTCCTCCAGCTTGCGCTTGATGGTCCGCGCCCGGGTGAGATAGAAGTTCTTCACCAGCTGCTGGGTGAGGGTGCTCCCCCCTTCCACCACCGAGCCGGCCCTGAGGTCCCGCCACAGGGCGCGCAGGATGGCCGCGGGATCGATCCCGTAATGGTGATAGAAGCCCCGGTCCTCCACCGCGAGCAAGGTCTTCACGAGCAGGTCCGGAAGGTCCTTGCGGCGAACCAGGACGCGGTCTTCGTTGTCCGCCGGGTAGATGCTGGCGATCAGGACAGGATCCAGGCGCACCAAGGCGGGCGCACCGCCGCCGGTCGCATGCTTCAGGACCGAGATCTGCCCGTTTGCGACCTCGATGTTCAGAACGTGCGCCGGTTCCGGCCCGTCCCAGAAGCGGAAGGCTCGGGTGTGCACGAGAAAGTGGTCACCGGAACGCCTGTAGGTGCCGGCGTATCGGGGGTTGCTCACCCTGCGGTAGCGCAGCGCTTGCCCTCGAACTTTGCGCCGATCTTCCCGTCCAGGTAGACCGCGTAGAGCCCACCTGCCAGGCCAGCGGAAACGAACAGGAGCAACACCCAGCGACCGAGAATACTCCCGGCCCGATGGGAGGTCCCCCCCTTTTTCGGACGGCCGGCTGCACGGCGGCCGCCCTTACCGCGACGCCTGGCCGAGGAAGCGGAGTTCTTGCGTTGGACCACGGGTTCTAGCGATTTCCGTAAGTTGGCGGCGAGATATCGGCGGCGCCGGAGCTCCTGGGTGGCCGCGCAGCGCACTCGGTAACGGCCATGGCGTCAGCGGCACCCCGGAAAATGTAAGGCGCTGCCACCATGGCCGTTTCCCTCACCCCGGCCATCTCCCAGGGGGCGAGGGGGATTCGGGGCGCGCTGCGCGCGACTTTCGGTAAGGCGTAGGCGGGAGCTGCGCATAGCATACTCATGGTCCCATCTGAGCGCCAGCTAGACAACTGTCGCACTCCGCGACCGGACCCCGAGCTCGCCGCAAGCGCGCCGAGCGGCGCATCCGCGACGGACGCGGCCCCGCCCGCTCAGGTCTTGATCCCCACCCCGCGGCGCAGCAACACCAGACTGTAGGCCGCCAGGACCACGATGAATCCGGCAATGATGCCGAACGCGGTGGTGAGGGGGATATCACTCTCCCCGAGGATCCCATAACGAAAGGCATTGACCATGTAGAGAACCGGATTGGCCAGGGAGACCTTCTGCCAGAGCTCCGGGAGCAGCTGGATCGAGTAGAAGACCCCCCCAAGATAGGTGAGCGGCGTCAAGATGAAGGTGGGCACGATCGAGATATCGTCGAAGCTGTTGGCGTAGACGGCGTTGATGAACCCGCCGAGGGAGAAGAGGATTGCGGTCAGAGTGAACACCAGCAGGCTGATGCCGTAGCTGTGCAGATGAACATCCGTAAAGGCCATTGCCACAAAGGTGACGGCCACCCCCACCACGAGACCGCGAGCCACCCCCCCGCCGACGAAGCCCGCCAGGATGACCCAGCTCGGGACTGGCGCCACCAGAAACTCCTCCACGTACCGGGAGAACTTGCTGCTGTAAAAGGAGGAGACCACATTCGAGTAGGAGTTGGTGATGACGGACATGAGCACGAGCCCAGGTACGATGAAGTCGATGTAGGGGTATCCCCCCATCGACCCGATGCGCCCGCCGATGAGTCGGCCGAAGATCACGAAGTACAGCGTGGTGGTGATCGCAGAAGGCAGAATGGTCTGAATCCAGATCCGCGAGAAGCGGAGGATCTCCTTCATCAGAATCGTCGAGAAGGCGACCCGGTAGCGGCGCAGACGCCCGCGTCGGACGGGGGGCTCGCCGGTCATGCCGAGACCTCGCCCGTCCGGCCATGCTCCACCATGTCCAGGAACAGCCGCTCCAGCCGGTTCTCCTTGTTGCGCAGGCTGATCACCTCGATACCGTTGCGCGAGAGCGCCTCGAACAGACCGTTGATCGTGTGGTCACGGCTGACCTCCACCTCCAGGGTGCAGTCGTCCAAGTGCTCCAGCACATAGCCCCCGAGGACCGGGAGGTCCGCCACCCTCCCCTTGAGATTGAGCACGAAGGTCTCGGTGTGCAGCCGATTCAGAAGGGCCCCCATGTCCGCCCACTCAGCGATCTGGCCATGGTTGATGATGGCGATGTTGCGGCAGAGGCTCTCCGCCTCTTCCAGGTAATGGGTGGTCAGGATGATGGTCGTCCCTCGACGATTCAGCTCCCGCAGGAAGGACCACATGGCCCGGCGGATCTCGATATCCACCCCGGCGGTCGGCTCGTCCAGGATCAGCAGGCGCGGCTCGTGCACCAGGGCGCGGGCGATCATCAGCCGGCGCTTGAGGCCACCGGAGAGCTGCCGCGCCTGCATGTGCCGCCGCTCCCAAAGATCCAGCTGCCGCAGATACCTTTCGGCCCGCAGCTTGGCCTCTCGCCGGGGGATGCCATAGTAGCCCGCCTGGTTCACCACCACCTCGAAGACGGGCAGAAAGAGGTTGAAGTTGAACTCCTGGGGCACCAGCCCGAGACAGGACTTCACCCCCTCCGGGTCCCGATCGAGGTCGCGCCCGAACACCTCGACCCTGCCGGACGTCTTCTTGACCAGCGAGCTCACGATCCCGATGAGGGTCGACTTCCCGGCTCCGTTCGGTCCCAGCAGGGCGAAGAAGTCCCCTTCCTCCACGGTGAGGTCGATCCCTTTCAGGGCCTCGAGACCGCCGCGATAGACCTTTCGCAGCTCTGTGACGGCAAGGGCAGGCATGACAAGAGGCGGTTGTGGTTTGACGGCGCGCGCGCAAACCAGAGTAAACTAGCCGCCTATCCCCCCATTTTCAAGGCCGCGCCGGGGAACCTTCGCTGCCGGTCCCGTGGAATCCGTCGACCCCGCCGCCGTCCTGTTTCTGCTCGCCCTGGCCGCCGGCCTGGTGGACTCCATGGCGGGGGGCGGCGGGCTGATCACGGTGCCGGCCCTGCTCTGGTCCGGCCTGGATCCGGTCTCCGCCCTGGCCACCAACAAGGCGCAGGCGGTCTTCGGCAGCTTCACCGCGACGGCAAACTTCGTGCACAAAGGTGCGGTGGACGTGCGCCGCGCGAGCCTGTCGGTGGTCTGCACCTTCATCGGCGCCGCTTCCGGGGCGCTCATGGTCCAGTACCTGGGAGGCGAGCTGCTCTCCCGGCTGATCCCCCTCCTCCTGATGGCCTTCGCCCTGTACTTCTTGCTCTCGCCCCGGGTATCGGACATGGACTCCCATCACCGCATCCGGGAGCCGGCCTTTGCGCTTGTCGTCGGCACCGGTGTCGGCTTCTACGACGGATTCTTCGGACCGGGCACCGGCACCTTCTTCGCCATGGCCTTCGTGGCCCTCCTGGGCTACAACCTGAGACGGGCCACCGCCCACACCAAGCTCCTCAACTTCACGAGCAACCTCGCGGCCCTCCTGCTCTTCCTCGCGGGGGGGCACGTGGTCTGGCGAATTTCGGCCGGTCCTGGTGCTGGCCTCCATGGCCGTCTCCCTCAAGCTCCTGCTGCAGGAGCTGGGAGTCTAGCTAACGGTCATGGCGTCAGCGCCACCCCGAAGAATGTAAGTCGCTGACCCCATGACCGTTTCCCTCACCCCGGCCCTCTCCCAAGGGGCGAGGGGGCTTTTGAGCGCTGCGCGCGGCTTTGACGGTCATCGGGCGCCCGGAGTTGCCCAATGACGCGTTTCCAGGCAGCATCGGGCGGATACCGATCTTCAGTGCTCGGCTCGGGAAGCACCGATCAACTCCGCTCTTCGACCCGAGCGGTGCGACAAGCAGTTGATTTGGTTAAGCGGTTTCCATCGACACCCGGATAAATCAGTGCTTCCCTAGCGCATGGTCAAGGACGCCGAGCCGGTGGTAACCACAGCGACAACTCTGGAGGCCAGGGCCATCCTGGTGGGGCGCCACATCGAGCTGCGGCGGCTCGGCCACATCGAGCCCGTCGCAACCAATCCAGTGCTCATCCCGGTGGGCGGCGGCGGATGGGCCGTTCTGCACCGATCCGGTGCGGTGGTGCTCTTCGGGGTACCCCCGATGGAGGAGGCCGCCTTCCTGGAGCATCTCAGCCCCTTCGTCCGGGGCAGCCTGGAGACCCCGGAGACGGAGCAGCTCACGATGCAGATCGATCCCCAGCGCAGCGACGGGATGGACCGGGACCGGCTCGTCCTCGCCGACACCGACCCCGCACGGCTTCAGGTGGTCGCGGACATCCTGGGCAAGAGCGTGCTCCTGGCGGAGCAGGAGGCGCGGGTCGCCCAGACCTTCGATCGCGTCGAGCCCCTCGCCGAGGAGCTGCAGCGGCGAGGGCGCGGAGTCCACCGCGCCGGGGCACTTGTGCGCCACATCGGCGAGACCCTGCTCATCCAGCACCGGATGGTCGGCCGGGGCGAGGTCGGGGACCGGCCGGAGGTGCTGTGGGAGCGCCCGGAGCTCGGGCGCCTGTTTCAGAACCTGGAGGACGAGTACGAGATCAGGGACCGCCAGCTGGCCCTCGACCGCAAGCTGGAGCTGATCGGCAACACCGCCAGCACCCTGCTCGACCTGCTCCAGAACCGGCGAAGCCTGCGGGTCGAGTGGTACATCGTGATCCTGATCGTGGCGGAGATCGCCCTTACCGTGTACCAGCTCCTGCTGCACGGAGGAAAAGTGGCCGTTGGCTAGGCGGACCACCCCTGGGCAGCACTGATGTTTTTCAGCGACTGGCGGTGCGCCTAAGGTCCGCCGGTCTCGAGCAGGGCGCGGGAAACGTGGGGGGTGTACGCGTCGTCTACTACACGCAGCTGGCCAAGGGCCGGGTGCGGCTGTTGCTGATCCAGGCGATTAGCGTCGTGTCTCAGCTGCAGACCAAGTAGGGGGTCGGGTACGGGCCGGCGGGACCCTCGGCGCCACGGAGTGCGCCGTGGAGCCTGCATGGAACGTATGTACGGCGTGTCTCGACGGCCCGCACCCGACCCTTGCGCACAGCTGAGGGATAGCGCTAATCGCCCTGATCTATGCCAAGAGCGCGCGAGACAACCTGCCGGCCCATGTGCTCAATGCCGCTGGGGAGATGCTTGAACATGCCCAAGATCAAAGATGAGCTCCTCAAAAGGGACGCCGGGGCCAAGGTGTTGCGTG
>JARRNE010000509.1:0-3026 GCA_037385305.1 Chromatiaceae bacterium
GAAGACGACTCCGGAACCATCGTTCTCGATGAAGAGAGATTTCCGGGCGATCCCCTCGTCCAGCCGGAGCCGGTGTACGACTTCGATCAGCGCGTGTCCTGGTAAGCGGCGCTTCGGCGGCTGCGAGCTTTCCTGTCGCCTGATTCTCGATATCTGCCCTTCCTCAGACCTGAAAACCACCCTCCCAACGCTTCCCTGGGCTTGGCTTGCCCCAATGAGCGCAACCCCCCGTCCTGGACGACGTCCAACAGTCTGTTGACCGGGCTCGCGACCGCGGATGCTTGGGCGTAGGCGGTTGGATTCCCTTTCCTTTTATCCTTCAGGCTAGGTTACCGGGCCAGACGCGGGTCGAAGTCGAACGGCTCGGTCGTCACGGTCCGTTTGGCTTCCTGGAACGCGGGATGCGCCGGGTTTATCAGGATATTCCACTGCCGTGGAACCAGGGCGCTCGGCACCGACAAGGCCAGGGAGGTGGCCTCAGCGACCCACTCGTCGCCGATGGCTGCGGTGGAGGCGGGCGGTGGATCAGCCCGCCAGTCGGCAGGGATGGCGGTCTCGTCCAGGGTCATCACGCCAGCGTCGGGCAGATCCACCGAGAGCAAGAGGTATCGGTTCAGCACCTCGCTGCGGTGCAGGTGCGCCAGCAGCTCCAGTGCGGCGAGGGAAACCGTATCCGATGCGTACACCATGGCCACCCCCTTGCTGTTCCAGCGGCCACCGTAGCTCTTAGCTCCGGATCCGTCCAGGCACACATCGGCATACCGGGCCTTCGCCAGCCGGTAGGCTCGCATCAAGTGTAGACGCCGTGCTCCAGGCGGCCGATGAGGTCGTGCACGCCAGCGGCGCCCGCGTCAGTGTCCAGGTGCTGCAGGGGCGTGGCGCCGCCGAATGCCTTGGCCGGCTCCTTCAACCAGCCGCGGGCGGCATCCTCGTCGCCCTCGAACAGCCGGAGCGCGGCCCGGTAGGCCGCGGCGATCCGGTACACTCGGTCGCTCTCCTCGGGCGTGAGTCGGCCTGAGGGGCTCTGGCGGCGTCGGGTGAGGGTCGAAGGGGCGATGCGGGCGATCTTGAGCACCGTCTGCTGGGGTGTTCCAAGCTCACTCGCCAGCTTCACGACCACAGTGACGGGAAATCCCCCGTGAATCTGCTCGACCAGGGAGGCGTCGTCGGTCCTCAAACCCAGCCGGAGGAAGACCTCGTTTGCTGGAGCAGGTGCGGACCCGCTGGCGCTGGCCCGGGGACGGAAAACTCTGGCTGGGGCGGTCATACCGGGACTCCTATGAATTCCATATGGAAAAGTATACATGCTCAGATGGAGAAACGCCAGAAGCGGCGTGGCGAACGGCCTGAAAGCCGTGTACCTCGGCTCGATTCCGGGCTCAGCTTCCACAACTTCGATCCATCTTCAGAAAGGGGTTGCTTATCCGCACACCCTCGATGATCTGATCCGGATTCAGGTCTTCGGTCATGAGCACGCTGGCACCACCTTTGGCGGCGGCGATAACGGTCATGGCATCCCAGAAGGACAGCTGGTGCCGCTCCTGGACTTTCGGGGCCTGCCAACTCCGCCCGGAATACGGACATGGCCGTCCAACCGCAGGGCCAGCGCGTCGAGAAGGACGCTGGCCACTTGGGCTAGGCCGCCGAGGACCAGCCCGGGGGCGTCCTGCCGGAGGAGGTGCAGCGCACCCTGCCAGATCGCTTCGTGCCTTGGCCCAGACTGCCCGGGGACGCGCGGTCCGGCGTCGGGCAATCGGCGCCGCCGTCGCCCTTGCGGGCGGCAGGCCTTCCTCGGCATGATGCAGCGGCAGAAGGCCCCGAAACGAGCGGCTCCAGGAGGCGGCGATGGCGGTATTCACCCGATTCCTCAGTATTGATGTTCCGACGGCACTGACCTGCGAGCCGAACGCCCGCAATCCGGCGTTCGAGATCGCGTTCGCGGCCGACGGCGAGATCCCGTTTCCGCAGGTCATTCTGCACGCACCGACGGGGGACCACGTCATCAAGGGCGGTGCCATCCGCCGTGAGACAGGGAGCGAGAAGGGAGGTGCGCCGTCGGTGAGCTACGTCGCCACCATCGCCTCCGGCCTCACTGGTGCCGGCAAGATCAATGTGCAGGTGGAGGGCTGCCGCAAGGGCGAATGGGAGCAGGCCGGCGGCGGCGACTGGGTCAAGGAGTTCCGGCCGCTGACGATCGCGCCGGCGCCGCGTCCGAAGCCGCGCGCCATGGCCGGGGGCGATGCCGCGGCGGTCAAGCTCTACTTCGGCGTCCACAAGCACATGCACCAGCCGTACTACAACACCACCGACCTCAATTACTGGGACGGGGAGAAGGACGGCATCTTCGGTTCCCGCGGCGGCCCCTACACCGATTTCATTCCCGCTGCCGTCCGCCAGTACGAGGACGCCGGCCTCCCCCACGGCGGGCTGTCGACGAGCTGGTCCGGCTCGCTGATCGAGCAGCTCGACCGCTGCGCCCGCGACGGCCTGGGCGGCGGTCGCTTCGGCGGCTGGAACGGCGCGCTGAAGGCGCTTGCCGGGCTGAAGACGGTGCGCGGCAATCCGCGCTGCGACTTCACCGCGCTCGGCTTCTACCACCCGCTGATGGCGCTGATTCCGCCGCGCGACATCGTCAAGCAGATCCTCTGGCACCGCCGCATCATCGCCGAGACCTTCGGCATCGAAGCCTCAAAGATCCTGTTCCCGCCCGAGACGGCGTTCCACGTTCGGATGATCCCGGCGCTCATCGAGGCCGGCATAGAGGCGGTGATCTACGACTCGATCCACCGCTTCCGCGCCTGCAAGGACTATCCCTACGCTGGGATCACCGAGGGGATGCTGCCGCCGAACCGGGCCGAGCAGCAGAACCCGCCGGTGGACGACTGGCTGCAACTGCACAACATCTGGGCCGGCTCGAAGATCGCCCCGTCGCTGCTCAAGCCCGAATACGTCCAGTACGTCGACCCCGACGGCAACGCGCACAAGATCATCGCCGTGCCCGCCGAGCGCTACATCGGAAACGAGGA
>JARRNE010000510.1:0-4901 GCA_037385305.1 Chromatiaceae bacterium
TGGAGGTCCGCCACCCCGTTGACCGAGAAGCTGCCAACGATGGCGAGGTAGGCCATTCTCACCTGGGGATCGTGGTCCTCCTCGATCAGAGACATCCGCCGTTGCCGGTCCATGTCCCCGGGCCAGCGGGCGGCAACGGCGGATGTCTCTGATCGAGGAGGACCACGATCCCCAGGTGAGAATGGCCTACCTCGCCATCGTTGGCAGCTTCTCGGTCAACGGGGTGGCGGACCTCCACTCCCGGCTGCTCACGCATGGGTTGTTCCGAGACTTCTACGAGCTTTGGCCCCATAAGTTCAACAACAAAACCAACGGGGTCACACCGCGTCGTTGGCTTGCCCTGTGCAATCCCGGGCTGCGGGAGCTGCTCGACGAGACGATCGGCGAGCAGTGGGTTTGCGACCTCACCCTGCTGGAGGGCCTGGTGCCCTACGCCGACGATCCGGAGTTCCGCAGCCGCTGGCAGGCAATCAAGCAGGCCAACAAGGAGCGGCTGGCCCAGCTGGTCGCCCGCGACTGCCGGGTCAACTTCGAGGTGGAGGCCATGTTCGACGTTCAGGTGAAACGCATCCATGAGTACAAGCGCCAGCTCCTGAACGTGCTGCATGTGATACACCTGTACACCCGCA
This sequence comes from Chromatiaceae bacterium, assembly GCA_037385305.1. Lineage (GTDB taxonomy): Bacteria > Pseudomonadota > Gammaproteobacteria > Chromatiales > Chromatiaceae > JARRNE01. The sequence continues at coordinate 630 of JARRNE010000510.1, forward strand.
TCAAGCGCGGCGATACCCAGGTCTGGACCCCCCGCTGCGTCCTCATCGGAGGGAAGGCGGCCCCCGGGTACGCCATGGCGAAGCTGATCATCAAGCTCATCAACAACGTGGCCCGGGTGATCAATGGGGACCCGGATACCAAGGGGCTGCTCCGCCTCGCCTTCGTGCCCGACTATCGGGTCTCCATCATGGAGGTGATCGCCCCGGCGACCGAGCTCTCGGAGCAGATCTCAACCGCAGGCAAGGAGGCATCCGGTACCGGGAACATGAAGTTCATGATGAATGGGGCGGTGACCATCGGCACCCTGGACGGGGCCAACATCGAGATCCGGGACCAGGCGGGTGAGGACAACTTCTTCCTGTTCGGCCTGACCGCCGAGCAGGCGGAGGCGAGCCGGGGCCGCTATGACCCCAACGCGGTGATCAACGGCGATCCCGCGCTGCTCCAGGTCATGAGCCTGCTGGAAAGCGGCCACTTCAATCAGTTCGAGCCCGGAATCTTCGACCCCATCATCCACACCATCCGTAACCCGGGCGATCCCTGGATGACGGCGGCGGATTTTGCAGGCTACCGCGAGGCCCAGGAGCGGGCCGCTGCAGCCTACCGGGACCGGGAGCGCTGGACGCGCATGAGCATCCTCAACACGGCCCACAGCGGTTATTTCTCTTCCGACCGCACCATTGCGGAATACAACCGGGACATCTGGCGGATGGACCCCGTCTCCCCACACCCCATCCGCTAAGGCGCGCCGGTGGAAGCGACGGCGAAGCCGTACGAGGGAGCAGCCCCGGAGCTTGGCCCGGCGGTCGGCGGCGAGCTCGACCCAGAGCGCATCATCCGTACCCAGCCCGCCCGGGCACGGGCGCACCTCCAGCACATCGAGCCCGCCCTGGTGGAGACCCCCTGGAGCGCCTCGCCCAGGTAACGCTGCAGCGCGGCATCTGGCTTTGAACCAAGGGCCTAGGTGAAACGAGAGCAACAGCTTGGACCGCCCCACCCACGTCTGCGAGCGCATCTATGCCATTTCCCGGTGGGGTGATGGCTACTTCCGCATCAACGCGGCGGGCCACCTGTGCGCCCGTCCCGATCCCGGGAAGGAAGTCGAGGTCGACCTGGCCGCGCTGGCCCAGCGGCTGCGAGAGGAGGGGCTCGCCCTGCCGGTGCTGGTGCGTTTCAACGACATCCTGCGCCACCGGGTGCGCTCCCTCCAGCAGGCCTTTGGTCAGGCGGGAGAGACGGTCGGCTACGCCGGGCGCTACGAGCCGGTCTACCCCATCAAGGTGAACCAGCAAAAGAGCGTGGTGCAGCAGATACTGCGGGAAGGGGGGGCCGGCCTGGAAGCGGGGAGCAAGCCCGAGCTCATGGCGGTGCTCGCGCTCTCCGCCCCGGACGGGCCGATCCTCTCCTGGGAGTGCGGGTGCGGCTCGCCGCGGCGGCCGGGAACTGGCAGAGCAGCGGCGGCGAGAAGGCCAAGTTCGGCCTCTCCGCCAGTCAGGTGGTGCAGCTGGTCGAGGACCTGCGGGCTGCGGACCGGATCGGGCGGCTCGCGCTGCTGCACGCCCACCTGGGCTCCCAGATCCCAAACATCCAGGACATCAGGGCCGGCATCCGAGAGCTGGGGCGCTATTACGCGGAGCTGCGCCGGCTCGGGGCACCGATCGCGACGGTGGACGTGGGAGGCGGCCTGGGGGTCGACTACGAGGGGACGCGGACGCGCTCCTTCTGCTCCGTCAACTATTCCGTAGAGGCCTACGCCGCCGCGGTGGTCGAGACCCTCTGCGCGGAGTGCCGGCGCCAGGGACTGCCGGAGCCCAACCTGGTCAGCGAATCCGGCCGGGCCATGACCGCCCACCATGCGGTGCTGATCACCAATGTCATCGACCGCGAAAGCGCGGGCGGCCTCGCGGTCGCCAAAAGGGAGGACGAGGGCGACGCGCTCCTCAACGCCCTCTCGGGCGAGATCGCGCTTGCCGCCGACGCGCCTGCTCAGGAGGTCTATGCGGACGCGCGCGCGCTCCTCGCGGAGGCCCGCGAGCGCTTCGAGCAGGGCCGACTGGATCTCCCCGCCCGAGCCCGGGCGGAAGAGCTCTTCTTCGCCACCTGCCGGGCCCTGGCCGCCCGCATCGATCCCGGCCTGCGGACCCACCGGGAGCTGTCGGACGAGATCAACGCCCTGCTGGCGGACAAGCTCTTCTGCAACCTGTCGGTCTTTCAGTCTCTGCCGGACGTCTGGGCGCTGGACCAGATCTTTCCCATCGTCCCCCTCCAGCGGCTGGACGAGGCGCCCCGCGACCGTGCGGTGGTGCACGACCTCACCTGCGACTCGGACGGCCGGATCAGCCATTACGTGGACGAGGGCGGCATCGAGGCGAGCCTGCCGGTCCACCCCCAAGATAGGGACGGGGACCCTTACCTTCTGGGCCTCTTCATGGTGGGGGCGTACCAGGAGATCCTGGGGGACATCCATAATCTGTTCGGGGACACGGACGCGGTCAATGTCGAGCTGGACCCCGCCGCGGAGGGAGGCTACCGGCTACTGGAGCCGGAGCGGGGCGATTCCGCTGACGAGCTGCTGAGCTACGTGCACTTCGAGCCCAGAACCCTGCTGGCGCGCTACCGCCGCAAGCTGGAGGAAGCGGGGCTGGAGCGGGCGGCTTCCGAGCAGTACTTCGTGGAGCTGAAGGCCGGCCTCTACGGCTATACCTACCTGGAACACTGAGCGATGCACGAGCTGTCCATCTGCTTAGCCCTGCTGGACCAGGTGCAGGTGATCGCCCGGGAGCACCGGGCGACGCGGGTAGAGCGGATTGTGCTCCGCATCGGCCCCCTGTCGGGGATTGAGTCCTCTTTGCTCGGGACAGCCTATCCGCTGGCCGCAGCGGGTACCATCGCCGCGGACGCAGCACTGGAGATCGAGCCCGCCCCCGTGCGCATCCAATGCCCAGAGTGCGGAGCGGAGACGGAGACGACACCCAACCGCCTCGCCTGCGGCCAATGCGGGAGTATCGGGACCAAGCTCCTCAGCGGGGACGAGCTGCTGCTGGCGCATCTGGAGCTGGCCGTGGCGGACCCCGACGACCGACGGTGAGCAGGCACCCCGGCTGCCGCCTCCTCCTGTTATAGTTAGGGTCTGAGTCCCCCCGGCGGCGGAAACGGTTGGAGACGATCCCATGTGTGACACCTGCGGATGCAACGTCACCCCCGGCAACGAGCACCTGGTCAGGGCCGGCGGCCCGCACGAGCACACGGAGGACGGCCGCGCCGCCGTCACTGTGCTGAAGAGCCTCCTCACGGAGAACGACCATCAGGCGGCCCATAACCGGGAGCACTTCGACGAGCACGGCGTGCTCGCCATCAACCTGATGTCCTCGCCCGGCGCCGGTAAGACCAGCCTGCTCGAGAGCACGATCGCCGCCGTGCGCCACGAGGTCCGTATCGCAGTGGTCGAGGGCGACCTGGAGACCGAGAACGACGCTTGGCGCATCCGCGCGCAGGGGGTCGAGGCAGTGCAGATTGCCACCGGCAGCGCCTGCCACCTGGACGCCCATATGGTGCATGACGCCCTCCATCACCTGGACCTCAGCGGCGTAGACATCCTGTTCATCGAGAACGTCGGCAATCTGGTTTGCCCGGCCGGCTTCGACCTCGGGCAGCATCGCAACGTGACGCTCCTGTCCGTTCCGGAGGGGGACGACAAGCCGGCCAAGTATCCGGTCATGTTCCGAGGAGCAGACCTGGTGCTCCTGACCAAGACGGACCTGCTGGCCTACCTGACGGAGTTCAGTCCCGCACGGGCGGAGCATCACCTGCGCCACCTGGCGAACGCCGCCCCCTTCCTGACCATCAGCACCCGCGGCGCCGACGGCATCGAGCCCTGGCTCGACTGGCTGCGCGGCGAGCTGCAGCAGCAACGTCAACGCGTCAGGCTGGGCGAGACGGTTCGGCCGGAAATTCAGCCGGACGGGGTCCGCCTCCATGCCGGCGGCCAGGGCCACACCCATCAGCATCACCATCACCATCACGCCCACGGGCACGGCGGATGACCGTCGAGGGCTCCGGCGGGCGCGGGGCCAGCCGAGCGCAAGTACATAAGGCCATGTCGATGAGCGCGATTCTCGAGGAGGAAGCTGTCATGACAGTGAAAGCACTCAGATTCTTCACCGCGCTGGCCTCCGTAGGGGTCTTGGGCGCAACCCTCGTCTACAGCCCGGTGAGTCAGGCGTTCAATTTCGGGGACATGATGAACCCCGGCAAATGGATGGGCGGCGGCA
>JARRNE010000511.1:0-3012 GCA_037385305.1 Chromatiaceae bacterium
TCCTTTCGGCGAGCGTTTCGAGATCGATCGGGTCCGGGAGCTCGATGTCTTGGCCGAGAACCCCGCTTCAGGCAGCGTGGCGTCATGCGCCCGCTGGAGCACGCCTGTCGGCTGCAAGCCAAGTCTGCCAGCGCCGACGCATGACTCTCGGAAGCCGACTCTATCAAGGCCTGAGGGGGAACAGGAAAAAAAGCGTTCGCAAAAGGCGGTAGACACGCGGGATGCGCGGTGGCAGAATCGAGACTGACGCATTGTCCGGAGGGGATTTCTGCTGATGCGGCATGCCCAGAGCGCGACCTGGTGGCAGGCGGATAGGGAGATCGTTGCCGAGGAGATCGCCTACATCCGGACCTTTGCGCAACGCTTTCCTGGCTTATCGCGCAAGGAGCTGACCTCCACCCTGTGCGAGCATCTGGAGTGGCTGACAGCGGCGGGTCAACCGAAATATTCGGCCTGCGCGAAGTTGCTCACCCGCCTGGAAGAGGCCGGGGAGCTTCGCCTGCCGGCGCTGCAGGAGCCCTCTCGTCGCTGCGCTGCGCGAGCGGCCCCACCGCGGGAGGCGAGCCCCCGCACCGAGCGGTTGGCCCCCTTGGCGCGATCGCTCTCGCAGCTCGAGCCGGTGCGGCTGCGATGGGTGAGCGAGCGCCAGGAGGAAAGCCTCTGGAACGACTATGTCGATCGCTACCACCCCTTGGGCTACAAGAAGCCGTTCGGCTACTGGGCGCGTTATTTCATCGACTCCGGAGAACATCGGTTGGGCTGTATTCTGCTCAGCGGTGCGGCCAAGGCGCTACGGGCACGTGAGCGGTGGATTGGCTGGAACGACCGGCAACGGCTTGCGAATCTGCCCTGGGTGGCCAACAACAGCCGATTCCTCATTTTTCCCTGGGTCAAGGTGGCGAATCTGGCCAGCCACGTGCTCGGGCAGCTAGCTCGGCGGGTCGGCGAGGACTGGGAGGCGCGCTGGGGGTATCGCCCGCTGCTGCTCGAGACCTTCGTGGATCCGGCCCGCTTTACGGGCAGCTGTTATCGGGCGGCTGGCTGGACGCTGTTGGGGCGCACTCGCGGGAAAGGGCTGGTGCGCCCGGGAAAGCACTACCAAACCCGCCCCAAGCTGCTTTTCGCCAAGCCGTTGCACACGGATTTTCGTGCGCTGCTGTGTTCCAACCCACGTCAAGGCCCAACCGAGCGATGAGTAAGCCAAGTCAGCGCCCCGGACGCGAAGAGCTCAAAGAGCGGGCGAGAAAAAAACGCCAACAACGCCAGCTGCGCCGCCAACAACGTGAAGCCGGGCTGATCCCGCACGCCGCCCCCACCCCAGCGAACAGCAAGTCGCCCTTTGCGAGCATCGAAGAGGAAGGCGCAGCGCGCACCGAGGCAGTGACCGGGCTGATTCTGATCATGCGCCAGATGCTGCCGGTTCTGCTCAAGCGGTTGGGCCAAATTCCCGATCCGAGAAACCCCCGAAAGCTCAAGCACCGCCTCACCGTGCTCATGGTCTACGGGATCCTGGTCTTTGTCTTCCAGTATGCATCGCGACGTGCGGCCAACGCCGAGATTACCCGACCGATGTTCGAGCACAACCTGCGGCTGCTGTTTCCGCAGCTCGAAAACCTCCCCCATGCCGACACCCTGTTTCGGCTGCTGTGCCGCATCGATGTCGGCCAGATCGAGCAGACCCATATCGAGGTGGTCAATCGCCTGATCCGCAACAAGAAATTCACGCGCTACCTGATCAACAACTGCTTTCCCGTCGGCATTGACGGCACCCAAAAACTCGCCTTCCTCGACCTTTGGGACGAGCGCCTGCTGCAGCGCAGACTCGGGCCCAAAGTCGATCCCGACAGCCAGGAGGAGCAAAGCTACCAGTACTACGTCTATGTGCTGGAGGCTAGCCTGTGCTTTCGCAACGGGATGGTCATCCCGTTGATGAGCGAATTTCTCGAGTACGAGACGGGCGACGGCGAACAGCGCAAGCAGGACTGCGAGAGCAAGGCCTTTTACCGCCTGGCCGCGCGCATCAAGAAGGCCTTTCCCCGCCTGCCCATTCTGTTACTGCTCGACGGGCTCTATCCGAACGGACCGATCATGGAACGTTGCCGAAGCTACCACTGGGACTTCATGATCGTGCTCAAGAACGGCTCGCTGCCCACCGTTTGGCAGGAGTACCACAGCCTGCGGCACGCGCAGGAGAACCGCCGCATCCAACAAAACTGGGGCGAGCGCCGACAGCTCTTCGAATGGGTCAACGCGATCCGTTACGAGTATGGACCCAACGCCAAGAAATTCATCGATGTCCATGTCGTGGTGTGCCGGGAGAGCTGGGAAGCACTCGACCCCAACACCCTGGAGACGGTGACCAAAGAGAATCAACACGCCTGGATCTCCAGTCGGCCCCTCAGTCGGCTCAATGTCCATACCCGCTGCAACCTCGGCGCCCGCTATCGCTGGGGCATCGAAGGCGCCTTCCTGGTCGAGAAACACCAGGGCTACTCCTACGAGCACGTCTTCGCCAAGCAGTACAATGCCATAAAAGGCTACCACTACCTCATGCGCTTGGCGCACCTGCTCAACACCCTGGCCCGCTTTTCCAAGGAGCTGGCCGGGCTATTCGCACAGCTCGGGGTGCAAGCGGCGATCGGTTTTATCCGCAACACCCTCACCGGTCCTTGGCTCGATCCAGGGCAGATCGAGCAGCGGCTGAACCGACCTTTTCGATTGCGCTTGCTCTGACTCCGCCTCGCCGGCGGTTGCCGCCACTTGCCGGGGCAGGTGGCCTCAGCCTATCGTCCGACTTTCCTCAAGCACCCATTTCGGCGCTTTCTTGGCTTGCGAAACGGCCGCTGACTCCATTTCTTGTGCGGCGAGGGCCGGCCCGACGCTGGCAATCCTCCGATGCACCGCGTGTCTCCCTTCGGGACGATTCTCGTGCGTCGGCACTGTCCAAATGGCGATACTCTTGACATTCGAGGTCCGCATCCCTGTTGCAGGGACCAACTAGTGCCTGAACGG
>JARRNE010000512.1:0-2259 GCA_037385305.1 Chromatiaceae bacterium
CCGAGAGCCCATGGGGCTCCGGGCTGAGCCGAGGCCAGCGCCATGACACCGCCAATCAATGTCAAACGGGTCTATGAACCTCCGGCTCCTGACGATGGCCGGCGCATACTGGTCGAGCGCCTGAGAAGAGGCGCACGACGGCAGGCAAGTCTCGAGACGGCGCCCCTTGGGCGAGGCAGGCGCACTCCAACAAACGGTTCAAAAACAACCGAGACGATGCTTCTTCTTGCGCCCCTCGCCCTGGGGCCGTAGATTGAGGGGTGCCGGCCATGGACTCGCGATAGCCCGGGCTGTCGGCCATCGGGACCCGGGCCCGTCGAGGCTCACCACGACGGTCTCGATGGCGCTCTCGAGCACCGGCATCTCATACTCCCAGTCCTCTTCCATCCGAAAAATCCAGCGAAGCCCTCGAGGTGCAACAATACGAGTCCTGACCCCTTGTTTGCCCTGTTTGCCTCGACCCCCTGTTTGCCTTTCGCTGAGCCCCGCTCACCTCAGCCGAGACCACTCAAAGCGCAGCTCCCTTTGGCGCATTGCGGGCACTGCACAAGAAACGCGGTCAAGGCGTCAGTCGGCTTCGACCGATTGGTGCCCTGACCGCGAGCGCCGGGAAGGAGCCGCCGGCGTTAAGGGGGAAGCTGTTTCGAAAAGGCGTCTGCCTGCTGCCGCCCCTTCGTACAACCCATGCGTTGGGGGCGCTACGCGTCGGCGCACCACCCGCCGCAATGCCTGTCTGGGGAGGCCATGAGATCGGCGCTGCACTCCGCGATTCGCCTCCGACCGCCTGAAGCGAAGGCCGGAGGTGGATCGGTGGAACTTGAATCAGCCGTCGCCATCGGGATGGCGGCCAATCCTAAGCAGCGAGGTGCCCAACCGGCATCGAAGCCGGCGTGGCCCACGGCGAATCAGCCGCTGGAAGGTGCAGAACGAAGCGCGTGCCGGAGCCCACGGCGCTGTCCACTTCGAGTCGTCCACCGAGAGAGGTGACGATGCTGTTCGAGACGTATAGCCCGAGGCCGGTGCCTACGCCACGCTCTTTGGTGGTGAAGAAAGGCTCGAAGACATAGGGCAGGTCGGTGGGGTCGATGCCCTTGCCCGTGTCCTTGACCTGCGCGAGGACCTCCTCGCCCTCGTGCCAGAGGCGGATCTGGATCTCATTCTTCTCCGGGTCTCCCTCTTCAATGGCATGGGCCGCATTGATCAGCAGGTTGAGGAATACCTGTGTCAAACGCCCTTCATCGGCGAGGACCATCGGGGTGCACTGAATGTCCCGGGAAACGCGGGCGCGATACTTGATCTCATGATGGGCGAGGGTCACCGCCCGGCCCAACACGTCGTCCAGCGATACGGGGCTGAGCTGATTGGCATCCGCGCGAGAGAAGAGGCCGAGGTCCTGGACGACCGTGCGAATGCGCTTCACACCTTCCAGGGCATCCCGGCTGCACTGTGCCATGTCGTCGAGCAGCTGGTCATCGCGCAAGCCGGTGGCGTCGGTCATGAGCGTGTGGGCACGCTCAGCTCCGAGCTCTTTGATCAAGCGTTCCCGTAAGCGGCGACACTGCTCCAGGATCGGAGGGAGGTCATCGACCAGCCACTCCACGGTGCCCAAGGTGGTTGCGAGGAAGTTCTTGATCTCGTGGGCCACGCCAGCCGCCAGCCGACCGATGCTCGAGAGGCGCTCGGACTGCGCGAGCTGTGACTCGGAGTACAGGCGTCCAATCGCCGTCGCCGCGATGGAAGCCACCGCTGCGACGAATCCCCGGCGCCGCTCATCCAATTCCTGCCCGGCGGCCAGGTAGAAGCACAGGACACCCAGTACCTGCGAGCGCCACTTGAGGGGGGCTATAATGTGCCCGTGGTCGATCAACCCCTCGTGTTGGATGTGCCGCTCGTCCACGTGGGCGCAGACAATCGGCTCACCGGTGCTCGCGACGCGGCCACACAGACACGCCCCAGGGGACACCCGAGCACAGCCCTGCTCGACGGCCGGGGGCAGATTGCGGCTGACGACCTTGCGTAACTGCTGGGCCTGCAACAGGAACCCTGCCGCACTGGTTCGCACGCCGAGCCAGGACATTTGGAGCACCTCGTCGATGGCGACTTCCAGCACCTGTGCAGGGGTCTGCGCCGCCTGGACGCCGCGCAGTATCGCATTCAGGCCGCGTTGCTCCTCGAGGCTTCGTGACAGCTCCTGTGCGACGCGCTTATCCTGTGTGATGTCTCTGAACACACAGAGACACAGCGTTTCACCCGTCGGTA
>JARRNE010000512.1:2287-5298 GCA_037385305.1 Chromatiaceae bacterium
GTATATCGCGGGAGATGGGGTGCATGGACACGAGCGCCCAGGCGTCAGAGCTGGCGTCATACAGCTCCCTCTGGCAAGCACCGTCCGTGTCCACGACCTCTTGGAGGCACACGCCCGCGACGGAACCCACTGCAACGTCCTTCAGGGCGAACCGATCCGCTCCGCGCAGCCGCTCCGCATCACTTCCCAGCGCCAAGGCCAGGGCCCGATTCAGCGCGACGATGGTGTGCGCTGCATCCAGCACTAACGCGTAGTCTGGGAGGGCGTCGATGAGCGCCTGCAGTGCGGAACGATCGAGCGCATCTGTGTGATCTAGCGCCGCTACGTCGTGCGGGCCTGTGGAGAAGCTCGAAAGTTTCATCTGCGTTTACCTCCGTGTCTGTCCGTCTCGCCCAAAGCCGGGTATTTCTGCTTGATCGATTGTTCAGCACTGGGTCTATGCCAACTTTATTAAGGCGGTATGAGAATTGTCTCATGTTCCTTGTAGACAACTCCATAGTCCGACGCGAGCTTGTACGTGAGCTATCCTACAGAGGGAGAGTAACAGATCGGTGACAGAACCGCCGGTTTGCGCTCGGGGGGAAACCGCGTTGCGACGGGGGGGTGGCAAGGGATGGCCCGTGTAACAGTCACACCGGATGGCACACAGGAGACCGCATCTCACAAGGAGAGAGGCAGGACACCGGAGGGGCTGGCGAAGCCTTCGGGCGGCTCCCCCCAGAGCGTAGCGGCGGCGGCAAGCGGCAAGTGGGGTGTCCCCGAGATCTCGCGCATTTACGCCCGCGAGCAGCTGCTTGCCGAGCTCGATCACCTCAACGCCTTCCCCTGCACCTGGGTCGCCGCGCCGGCTGGCTACGGCAAGACCTGCCTCGCCCGCGCCTATGCGGATCGAGCAGCGGTTGCGAGCCACTGGTACACCCTGGAGCGCTCGGACTCGGACGTGGCCACCTTCTTTGCCGATTTCGGCGCGGGGCTGAAGGCCCTGGTGCCCGACGCTGAGCTCCTGCAGTACTCCAGCGACATCCAAGACCCGATCGCCTTTGGGCGCGCCTACTTCAAGCGCGCCTTTGCGCCTCTCGAGGGTGCCCATCTCCTGGTGCTCGATGACTATCAAGAGGTGGCGCCCGACGCCCCCCTGCATGGGGTCATCGCCACCGCCATCGCCGTCTTGCCGCGGGGCACGCGCCTGCTCATCCTCAGCCGCGAGGCGCCACCCGCCGCGCTGGCGCGCGCGCAGACCTATGACCTGGTGGCGCGCCTGGGGGCCGAAGAGCTACGACTCACCCTGAGCGAGGCCGTCGCGATGGCCCGGCTGCGCAGCCCCCGCCAAGGGCTCAGTGAGGCAAGCGTCGAGACCCTGCTCGAGCGCACCGACGGCTGGGCCGCCGGGTTCGTCCTCATGCTTCCTCACCCGGTGCACACCCTTCCGTCAGCGGACACGGCGGAGGTGTTGTTCGAGTACTTCGTGCGCGAGGTGTTGGGCGGTGCCGGCGAGGAGACCCGTGAGTTTCTGCTGCGCAACGCTTGGCTGCCGAGCATGAGCGCGGAGATGGCCCGGCGCATGAGCGGCCACCCGCAGGCCGACGCGCTGCTGCGCTCGCTGCTGCAGGGCAACTATTTTCTCTCGCGCACCGCCGCCCCCGAACCGCTCTACCGCTACCACCAGCTCTTTCGCCTGTTTCTGCTGCAGTACGCCAGCGCGACTTGGCCTGAGGAGGCGCTGACCGAGAGCCGGCGCCGGGCGGCGGCCATTCTCGAGGAAGCCGGCCAGCTCGATGCCGCCGTGCGGCTCTGGGGGGAGGCGGGGGATTGGGACGACCTCACGGGCCTGATTGGCCGCGCCGCCCCGGTGCTGCTGGGGCAGGCCCGGACCCAAAGTCTCGAGGGGTGGCTGGGCGGCATCCCGGCGGCGGTGATGGCCGAGCGCCCCTGGCTCCTGTACTGGTCGGGCTGCGCCGGGGTGCACCGCGACCCGTTCGGGGCGCGCTCCCTCTTTGAGCGGGCTTACCTGAAGTTCAAGGAGGCCGAGGAAGGGGAAGGTGTGTACCTGGCCTGGGCGGCCATATGCGAGACCTATTGGCTGGCCATGGATGAGCCAGGCCCTCTCCAGCATTGGCTAGGGGAGCTGGAGGTCATAGGCACCCGATTGCCGAGCCCTCCTTCGCCGGAGGTCGCGACCCGGGTCGCCTTTGGGGCCTTCTACGGGCTGATAGCGAATGACCCACTGAACCCGCAGCTCCATAGGTGGGAGAGCCGTTTGTTGGAGGTGCTGCAGGGCAAACAGTCCCCCGAGCTGCGCCTCATGATCGCCAACCTGCTCATGTTTCATTACGTCTGGAACGTGGGCGACCGAGGCCGCGCCGCGCTGGTCCTCGGCGTGTTGCGAGCACTCACCGACAACCGTGCCACGCTGCCGCTTAATGCCGTGATTGCCAGCGTCTGGGGAAATTTCTGCTACGAGTACTGCTTTGGCGGATCATTGGATGAAGGCCAGAAGGCTGTGGACGAGGCGCGGGCGATGGCGCACAGGCGCGGAGTCCACCTGTATGACTTCATCTTGCTGGCTGCGCCTGCGTACGTATATCTCACCGCAGGACGCTGGACTGAGGCACGGCCGTACCTCGACAAGCTGCTCGGCATACTCGATTGGGGACGCGCGTACGACAGGGGCCTCTTTTATTATCTCCGCGCGTGGGAGGCATGGCTGGATGGCCGCTTGGTCGAAGCCCGGGAGGCGGCGCAGAATCTTCTCCAATACGCCAAGCAGTTTGGAGCCCTACAACATCCCATCGGGATGAGCTGGCTTGCCTTGTCGCAGATCGAGCTAAGCCTGGGAAACCGCGCCCAGGCCCTACGGTACCTGGCGGACACACGGCACTGGCTGCGGCGGGTCCGGAACGGACTCGTAGGGTTCGGGCGGGCGCTGACCCTCGCTCAATTCGCCCTGGCGTCCGGGAGGGCCGCACCCTGTCAGCGTGCTCTCCGCCTCGCGTTCGCGATGGGACGGCAGG
>JARRNE010000513.1:0-4910 GCA_037385305.1 Chromatiaceae bacterium
CAGCTCGAAATAGTCGACCTTCTCGAAGCCGAAGTTGTTGGCGACCCGGTTCGAAGGGAGGCTTTCGACCTTCACGTTCAGCTCGCGCGCCGAGCCGTTGTAGTAGCGCCGCGCCATTTGGATCTCACTTTCCAGCGTCTCCAACGTGGTCTGCAGCTCGTGGAAGTTCTCGTTCGCCTTGAGGTCCGGGTAGGATTCTGCGACGGCGAATAGACGCCCGAGCGCTTGGCTCAGCATGCCTTCGGCCTGCGCCCGACCGGCGACGTCACCGGGTGCGACGCTTTGCGCACGGGTGCGCATCTCGGTCACCTTGCCGAGCGTGTCCTTTTCATGTGCGGCATAACCCTTGACGGTCTCGATCAGGTTGGGGATCAGGTTGGCGCGCCGCTTGAGCTGGACGTCGATGCCGCTCCAGGCTTCCTGAGCCATCTGGCGCAGCCGCACCAGGCCGTTGTAGATGGAGACCACATAGAGCCCGACCACAACGATTACGGCGAGCACGATCAGGCTCGTGATCACTCTTGTGTCCCTCCGAAGGATGGATGCCTGGAAAATCCGTCCGCCTGAGCCGACGTATCCGGGCCGAAATATCCACTGCCCCGGACCGCAGGTCAAGGTGCCGTTGAACGTCGAGCAAGGAGTGCGCCCGGTGCGAGCGTCGGGGCCTGCCTTGGCAGCATCTTAATATTGGCCATCCTGGCCAGGAGATCCCCCGACGATCAGGCCCGGGCTAGGTTACCGTGACTGCGGCTCTGGTCACTGGACACTGAATCTCTGGCCTCTGTACCGCGCGCAGCGCGGTTACGCGCGATTCATGGCGTACTCGAAGCTGTCGGGTCCGCTGTGCGGACCGGGAATTCCGCGTCGGCGCTCCACAAGACGGTCAGCAGCAGGACCGTCAGCTTGTGCCGGCATTTGCGGGGGGCTCGGAGGTCGGTAATCTGCTGCAGGCGGACGAGCAGCTGGGGCAGCTCGCGACGCAGCAGGCGCAGGTTACGACCCAAAGCTGACATTGAATCTGCGAGCAACGTCGGCGGCAATCCAACCCAGAGCAGACACTGAGAGGGTCTTGCTCTTCATCGCTAACGCCCGGGGATACCGCCGAAGGGAAGAAGGGGGCAGAGGCGGGTCGGAGCACCTCGCGATCACGCCGTGATACTGTATATAAACAAGGGGTATCCAGTTAGCTCCACCAGCCCCTACATATTGTGGTCACTTGTCCTCTCGACTTTGGCCAATTCACGGTGTTGCAGCCAGTTGATCGAGCAAGCGATCGAGGCGGTCGGCGGAAATTAGCACCATCGCTGGCCCTGGCGTTGAGTTGGTGTAATTCCCCTCGGCCCAGATGGTGCGCCGCACCAAGGCCAGGCAGTCCGAGAACGTCGCCTGGGACTTGAGGTACCAAGCGCTGGAGCGTGGCAGTGAGGCCCAGCGCTCGCGCCACTGGTAGACCATCAGGCACACGAGCGAGAACAGCGCCATCAGCACCGGCGTGGTGCGTGCGATGGCCAGGTCGCTCCACGGGCGCTGGGTCTCCACCCCGAGATGGCGGCGCACCTCCTCGAAGGTGACCTCCAGCGACCAGCGCCAGACGAACAGCTCGACCACCCGGGCGGGCGCCAGGGTGAGATCGGTGGTGAAGAAGGCTTGGGTGGGCAGTTGCCCCGCCGGATCGGCCACCAGCACCCAGCGAATCGGCAACGGCGGCCAGCCGGGCGTGTGCCAGAGGCACACCGCGCTGAGCAGACGCAGCGTTTTGGGGTGTCCATACCAGTGAAGGGTGACCTCCTCGCCCTGGTCGCGGGCCTCTTGCGCGCGGGTGGCGAGCTTGGCCAGCGCTGCGCCCTTCTTCGGCTTGGGCCCCCGCCGCTCGGCCGGCACCGGCGCGGGGAAGGCGAACAGGCGCGCATCCAAGCGGAGGCGCGTGACCAAGCTCACTGGTGCCGCGAGACATTCCCAGCCGAGCGCGACGCAGGAATAGCTTCCATCGCCCAGCAGCGTCCAGCGGCACCGCCCCAGCCAGCGCGCCACCTGACGCACCATCCCGATGGTCAGCTCCACCGTGGTGCGGTGGCGCCGCCCGGCGGCTTGATCAGCCCGTTCGGAGGGCGCCAGGCGGGTGAGGAAGGGCAGCGCCCAAGGCCGCTCGCTCCAGGGCACGGGCACCAGCAGCGCCAGGCAGATCCATTGCAGGCCCAGACAGGTCACCACCTGGCGCCGAGTCGAGCGCGCCGCATCGCGATACAGGCCCTTCGCCCCAATGCGCGCGCCCCGGCGCCGCTCCAGCGTCTCGTCGACCGCCACCACGATCGGCCACTCCGGCGGCAACCGCTCGATCAACAGCCCCAGCAGAATCTGCGCCCCGCGACACCCCGACCAGCGCGCCCGATTGAGCACCCGATGGTAGCGCTCGAAGCGCTGCTCCCCGCCCAGTCCCATCACCCGCAGTGCCGCGGCGACCGTCCGCGGGCCCTGCGCCAGCAGCGTCCCGGCCAACAACACGTGCGCATGCCGCCACGTCGGCTGCGTGAACAGGCAGGCAAAGGGCTGCAGAACCGGTACAATCGCGACAGGCAAAGGGCTCATCGGCGGGGGCTACCTCTGGCGTTTTGGTCGACCTCAGACTACCCCCCGCCGCCCGTTGCCGCCAGATCACGCGAGTCCGTCACCGCCTCCCGGGGCACTCTCAGCCCTCCGCCACGCCCCCAAAATGGCCAAAGTCGAGTTGTCCTGCGCAACGATCTGTTCATAAGTCACAGGTTCGGTGACTACCGCTTGCTCCAAGAGGCGGTAGAACAGCAACCCGCGGGAGTCAGAGGTCCGACGGTTGGGGCGCATTCCCGATTTTCCGACCGTGGAAGATGATGGGCCATCAAGGCCGGAGGTTTTAAGGGGGGCGACAAGGAGACCGTACCCTGGGCAAGGAGTTGGAAGGGGTCGAAAATTCTCTTCGGGCAACCAGGAGAATCCCGATGACCCGCCTTTCCAACTCCCAAGTTCAGTGTGGCGTCGTGGGCGAGATGGTGCAGACCTCGTTGACAAGCGAGGTGGTTGGCAAGCAGGTCGAGACGCTCGTAAAGGCCAGCGCGAAGCCGTTGAAGAAGGACGGGGTGCAGGCCGTGACGCTGCACACCGGCACCGGGACAGCGATCACGGTGACCACGGTGTACTCCCGTCGCAAAGGACAACGGGGAAGTAAGAGGCGCTTACCCGGACGCTATGCCGGACTGGTGGTCTTGGGGATTTTCGAGCATTGCACGCCGGCGCTCGGTGCTCACGTCAGTCTGCTCGCGGCGGCCCTGAGCTCGTTTGAGGAAGCGCAGAAACTGCTGTTGGAAGCGGGGGTCGAGTTGAACGTCAAAACCGTTCGCGCCATTGCCTACGCCTTCGCCCGACGCGCCCGCGCCATTCAGCTCGCACCGAGCAGGTTCGATTTCGGGAGCGTGAAAGGCCGCCACGTGGTGGTCTCTTGCGACGGTGGGCGGGTGCGTATTCGCACCAAGAAGCGCGGACCGCGAACCAAGAAAGGGCGTTGTCGCTACCACGGCGTTTGGCGCGAGCCGAAGCTGTTCGTCGTCTCCGTGGTGGGGCCGGACGGACGCCAAGACCGCACCTTTACCCCACTGATCGATGCCACCCTCTCGGGTCCCGATGCGGTGTTCTCTCTGCTCGAGAACGTCCTTGGGCGCTTGCACATCGAGCAGGCCGAGCGCGTGCTCTTCGTCGCCGACGGCGCCCATTGGATCTGGAAGCGTGTCCCACTCTTGGGCGTGCGCCTTGGCCTGAGAGGGGTTGTCGAACTCGTCGATTTTTTCCATGTCGTCGAGCACTTGAGCGCTGTCGCCGGGTTGAAGAAGTCGTGGACTGCGGCGCAGCGTCGGCGCTGGGTCAAGCAGCAACGCCGGGGCTTGCTCAACGGTCGGGCCAGCGCGGTCGTGGAAGCTGTCGACCGCCTCTGTCGGGGTCCCCTGAGCAAAGCGATTCGCACCGAACGCGACTACTTTGTCCGGAATGCCAAGCGGTTGGACTACGTTGCTGCTCAGGCGGCCGCTCTCCCCATTGGCAGCGGAGCAGTGGAAAGCGCCATCCGCAGAGTGATCAACCTGCGCCTGAAGGGGGCCAGCATTTACTGGTTGAAACCGAGCGCCGAGGCGATGCTGATGTTGCGGTCCTACTTCAAGGCTGGACGCTGGAACTTACTGAAAAGCATGGCAAATCCGTCATTCACGTCAGCTTCTCTATGACTCGGAAAAATGGGAATGCGCCCCGACGGTTGAATCGAAAGGTGTATTCGTCCAGGTAGTAGTCGAGTTGGTTTGCCTGGACCGAACCCTGATGCGTGCCCAACAACCATCGTTTCAACAGCGAGGCGATGCGATGAACTCCCGGTAACAGAACGTGCGCGGGATCCTCAGAGTTGGAGACAACCGTCCTGTGGTGGATATATCGCCCCGCGAAGGAGTATCCGTACATGCCCCGTCGATTGACATCCGCAACGTTGAGGAGCGGGTCAAGGGGACAGAATGGATAGCACCCAACGGCGCTATATCACTCCGCGAAGTGCTATCCGTACATGCCCCGTCGATTGGCCCTGTAACACTGAGGAGCGAATCAAGGGGACAGAATGGATAGTACCCACCGGCATTATACCCATGCTCAGGCAGCGAGCGATAGCGAAGGAACCGTCAGTGCGGACGATCGAGCCAGGCTCGATCGATTCACGCACGAATGGCAGCAGGCTCCTCTCGGATGCGTCAGGGATGCGGCGCAATCTTATGCGCCCAAATCCTTTCGGCTCATGGATCTCAATGGCAACCGCCACGATCGATTTCTTGCTTTCTGGGCTTGGGGCTCTCGTGGTCCCGACATCAGCTCCGCCGACGTAGATTTCATCCACCTCGACCATCCCG
>JARRNE010000514.1:0-3008 GCA_037385305.1 Chromatiaceae bacterium
CAGCGTGGCTGTCACATCCTGACGGGAAATGCCCTTCAGGCCGGCCATTGCAAGGCCGATCTGCTGCAGCTCCTTGGGGTTGAGGTATCGCAGGACCTCGGCCGCCAGGCGCTCTCCGATGGTCATCAGCAGGATTGCGGCCCGGGTGCTTCCGTCGACATTGGCTACCGCATTGCCGGTCATTGGGTCAGCCACTCCTTAACCAAGTTTGCCGCCAGCTTCGGGTCTTCATTGACCATGGACTGCGCGCGGCTCAGCTGGGTCGAATAATCCTGGGGCGCCGCCAGCTGACCGAACGCGGGTGCGCTGGGGGCGGAGACGGACAGGCGGTCTGCGGGGAGATCCTCGGAGTCGGCGGGCGCATCGCCCACCATGGTCGCCTTGATCCGGGGCTGGACGGAGGGCAGGCGTGATCCCTTCTCCGCGAGGCTCCGCATCACCGGCCGCAGGACGCCGAGAACCAGCAGCAGGACCAGAAGGATGCCCCCCACCTGCTTGATGATGTCCCAGAACCATGGCTGGTCCCACACCGGCGGTGCGGTAACCAGCTCCGAGTCGTCGACCGTCCGGAAGGATGCATTGACGACCTGGATGCTGTCCCCCCGCTTCTTGTCGAAGCCCACGGTCTTCTCGACCAGCGCAGTCAGGTTCTTCACCTGGTCGGGGGGCAGGGGCTTGGTCTTGGGGTTGCCTTTCGCGTCCACCCCAGCGGAATCGTCTATGATCACCGCCACAGAGAGTCGCTTGACGATTCCGATGGGGTCACGGACGTGCTTCACGCTGCGATCCAGCTCGAAGTTGCGCACCGAGCTGCTGCTGCTGCTGACCGGGGCGGACCCGCCCCCGGAGCCGCCACCGGGGCTCACGGTCCCGCCGGCCGGAGGCTGGTTGCTCAGGGAGCCGGGAATCCCGGCGGCCAGGGCCGAGCCTTGCGAGCTTTGTCGCGAGATCTGCTCGCTGCGAATCGCCTTCGGGTTCGGCGTGTACTGCTCTTGCGTCGACTCGACAGCGGTGAAGTCGAGGTCCGCCACCACCTGCGCCCGCACCCGCCCGGGACCGACGATGGGCGTCAAAAGCTCCTCGATGCGCCTGGCATAGGACTTCTCGATGCGGCGGGTATAGCCGAACTGGCTCGCTGTGAGCTCCATGGCCTGGTCGCTCGTCTGGGTGCTCAACAGACGGCCGGTCTGATCGACGACGGTAACCTGATCGCGATCCAGGTCCGCAACGCTCGAGCTCACCAGATTCACGATTGCCTGCACCTGGGACGACTCCAGGGAGCGTCCTGGCGCCAGCTTGACCAACACCGAGGCGGACGGCTTCTCATCGTCGCGCACGAAGACCGAGCGCTTGGGAATGGCCAGGTGGACGCGCGCACCCTGGATGTCGGACAGGCTGGCGATCGTTCGTGCCAGCTCTCCCTCCAGCGCCCGGTGGTAACGGAGGTTCTGCATGAAGTCGCTGTCGCCGAAGGGGCTCTTCTGGTCGAGCAGCTCGAAGCCGATGTTGCCGCTCTTGGGCAAGCCGGCAGATGCGAGTGCGATGCGGGTTTGGCGCAGCTGGCGCGCCGGGACCTGGATAATCCCGGTGCGATCGTCCAGCCGGTAGTCGATCCCCCGTGCCTGGAGCGCCGCGATGACCTGGCTCGCGTCGGCATCCGACAGATCCCCGTAGAGCGGGCTGTAGGCCGGACTCTGAGACCAAAGAACAATCGCAACGCCCAGGGCCACGCTGGCGGCGAGTCCCACCATCAGCCCGATCTGGTGCACCAGCGGCAGACTTGCGAGGCCCTTCAATTGGGTCGCCAGCGCCTCGGCTTTGATCAGAGCCATTGCTTTGTCCTGCGGCGGTTCAATTGGGTTGTGGGCCGGGCGCCTATCGCGAGGCGAGACGCTGATCGGGTCGGCGGGCCCGGGGCGATGAAGTTATCAAGTGACGGTTCAACAAGAACTTGACCATTTTTCAGTGACCGCCCAACGGTAGGACGCAATAGACGATGGCCGTATTGCGCCGGAGGCCGCCGTTGACCTTGTTCGGTGCAATGCGCTCCGCTATTGCACACTACCTCGAACGAAGTGTTTCAGTTGCTTTGAATCATTCCCAGCCTGTCGAGGTCCGCTAATTGAAGCAGCGCAGACATGCTCGACGTTTTCTCCGGCACCATCGGCTCCCTAGACCTGCATGCTCATGATCTCCTGGTAGGCGGCGACCAGCTTGTTGCGGACCTGGGTCGCGGCCTGGAGCTCGAGGTTGGCCTTTTGCACGGCGATCATGACGTCCGCCACAGACAGGTTCGGATCGCCCAGCTCGAAGGCATTCCCCACCCGGTTGGCGTTCTGCTGGGAAGCATTGACCTGGTCCAGCGAGTCTTTCAGCAGCGCGGAGAAATCCGCTGTCCCGGCGCCCGCCGGGGTCGGCGCCGCCTGGCCCTCTGCCTGGGCCGCGAGTGCGCGCATCTGGGCCAGAATGTCGGCCGCGCTAATCGCACCTGGCTCAATCATTGGCTCACGTCCCTCAGTGCGGTCGGGGGATGTCGGTGCGGTCGCGCTCAGCCCGCGTCGACGCCGATGATCACGGGCATCCCGAGCCCCATCTGCCGCAGCCGGGCGATCTTGTAGCGCAGGGTACGCGCGCTGATCCCCAGTCGCCGGGCGGCGGCTTGTCGGTTGCCGTTCTCCACCCGCAGCGCCTCGACGATGAGCTCACGCTCCCGGATCCTGAGGTCCTTTCCCAGATCCGGCGAATCCTGGACGTTCAGAGTGGCTTGGGTCTCCGGCTCCCGGGATTCGGGCAGAAGGGCCGATTCGATGCAGATCTCCGCCGCATCCAGCGCGCTGCCGTTGGCCAGGATGAGGGCACGTTGGATGACGTTGTCCAGCTCCCGCACGTTGCCCGGCCAGCAATGCTGCAGCAGCTTCTCCCGGGCCGCCTGAGTCAGGGTCACGGACCTGCCGCCCGGCGGGGTGTGTGCCCGGATACGTGCCTCGGCCAACGGCAGGATGTCCGCC
>JARRNE010000515.1:0-2998 GCA_037385305.1 Chromatiaceae bacterium
TGGAGCTTGCAAGGCTCGCCGCGGACTGTTTCTACGCATGAGACACAGACCCAGTGAGCACTGACGACGCACAAACATATTTCCCGCGGCCGCTATGCGGCGAATCGTTGGATAACCAGGTCGCCGCCTTGTAGAAAACGGCATCGAAGGCACTCTCTGGGGCAAAGAGAACGTCATAATGGGTGCTTGGCGCACGCCAGACAATAGTCTTGCGCCACCTACCTGCCCGGCGAGTGGTGACGATCGGGAGGTGAGGGCAAGTCAGAGCAAGCGCAATCGAAAGGGTCGGCCGAGGCGTTGCGCGATCTCCTTGGGATCCAGCCACGGGCCGGTGAGGGTATTGCGGATAAAGCCGATCGCCGCCTGCACGCCGAACGTCGAGAACAGTTCGGCCAGTTCTTTGGAGAAGCGGGCCAGGGTATTGAGCAGGTGCGCCAGGCGCATGAGGTAGTGGTAGCCTTTCATGGCGTTCCATTGCTTGGCGAAGGCATGCTCGTAGGAATAGCCTTGGTGCTTCTCGACCAGGAAGGCGCCTTCGATGCCCCAGCGATAGCGGGCGCCAAGGTTGCAGCGGGTATGCACATTGAGCCGATTGAGGGGACGACTGGAGATCCAGGCGTGTTTGCTCTCTTTGGTCACGATCTGACAGGTGTCGGGATCGACTTCTTCCCACTGCTCCCGGCACACCACGACATGAATGTCGAGGAATTTCTTGGCGTTGGGTCCGTACTCGTAGCGGATCGCGTTAACCCACTCGAAGAACTGCCTGCGCTCGCCCCAGTCCTGTTGCCACCGGTTTTCTGGCTGCTCGTGGCGCAGGCTGTGATACTCCTCCCACACGCTGGGCAGCGAGCCGTCCTTGAGCACGATCATGAAGTCCCAGTGAGAGTCACGGCATCGTTCCAAGATCGGCCCGTTGGGATAGAGTCCGTCGAGCAGCAACAGAATAGGCAGGCGAGGAAAGGCCTCCTTGATGCGCGCGGCGAGGCGGTGAAAGGCTTTGCTCTCGCAGTCCTGCTTGCGCTGTTCGCCGATACCCTCCTCGTATTGGAGAAACTCGCTCATCAAGGGGATGACCATCCCGTTGCGAAAGCACAGGCTGGCCTCCAGCACATAGACGTAGTACTGGTAGCTTTGCTCCTCGTCGCCGTCGGGATCGACCTTGGGTCCGATTCTGCGCTGCAGCAGGTGCTCATCCCAGAGGTCCGAGAAGGCGATCTTCTGCGTGCCGTCGATGCCGACGGGGTAGCAATTGTTGATCAGGTAACGGGTGAACTTCTTGTTGCGGATCAGCTGATTGACCAAGGCGATCTGGGCCTGCTCGATGTGGCCGACATCGATGCGGCACAGCAGCCGAAACAGGGTGTCGGAATGGGGAAGACTCTCGAGCTGCGGAAACAATAACCGCAGGTTGTGCTCGAACATGGGCCGGGTGATCTCGGCGTTGGCCGCACGCCGCGAGCCGTACTGAAAGACAAAGACCAGGATCCCGTAGAGCATCAGCACGGTGAGCCGGTGCTTGAGCTTTTTGGGGTTTCTGGGGTCGGGAATCTTACCCAAACGCTTGAGCAGAACCGGCAGCATCTGGCGCATGAGCAGGATGAGCCCGGTTACCGTCTCGGTGCGTGCTTCACCCTCCTCCTCGGTGCTCGCAAAACGTGACTTGCTGTTGGATGTGGTGGCGGGCGGATGCGGACTCAGTCCGGCTTCACGCTGTTGTCGGCGCAACTGGCGTTGCCGGCGTTTCTTTTTTCTCGCCCGCTCTTTGATTTCCTCGCGTCCCGGACGGTGGCTTGGCTTGCTCATAGCTCGGTTGTGCCTTTGAGTTGATTCGAACACAGCAGCGCACGAAAGTCCGCCTGCAACGGCTTGGCGAAAATCAGCTTGGGGCTGGTTTGGTAGCGCCTTGCCGGGCGCACCAGTCCTTCACCGCTGGTGCGCCCCAACAGCGCCCAGCCGCTCGCCCGGTAACAGCTGCCCCGGAAACGGGCCGGGTCCACGAAGGTCTCCAGCAACAACGGGCGATAGCCCCAACGCGCCTGCCAGTCGTCGCCGACCCGCCGGGCCAGTTGTCCGAGCACGTGGCTGGCGAGATTCGCCACCTCGACCCAAGGAAAGAGGAGGAAGCGGCTGTTGTTGACCACCCAGGGCAGGTTCTTCAACCGTTGCCGCTCGTTCCAGCCAACCCATCGGTCACGGGCCGTGAGTGCCTTGGCTGCGCCACTGAGCAGAATACAGCCCAGCCGATGTGCGCCCGACTCGATGAAGTAGCGCGCCCAATAGCCGAAGGGCTTCTTGTAGCCCAAGGGGTGGTAGCGCTCGACATACTCGTTCCAGATGCCTTCCTCCTGCCGATCGCTCACCCATCGCAATTGCACCGGATCCAGCTCCGAGAGGGAGCGCGCGAACGGTGGCGGTGGATCGGTTCGGGCACTTGCACGCCGCGGTGCGCTCGGCCGCGGGCCGGGGTGGCTGTTTTGTTTCTGCAGCGCAGGCAAGCGCACCTCCCCGGCATCTTCCAGCCGCCCGAGCAGCTTGGCGCAGGCCGTGAACTTCGCTCGGCCCGCCGGCGTCAGCCAGTCGAGGTGCTCGCACAGGGTGTAGGTCAGCTCCTTGCGCGATAATCCGGGAAAGCTCTGCGTGAAGGTACGGATGTAGGCGACATCCTGCGCAGAGATCTCCCGATCCCCCTGCCACCAACTCGCGTTTTCTTGGCGTGGCATGCAGCGTCAATCCATTCTGGACAATGATTCACGCTCGATTTTCCCATCGCGCCTGCGTTCTGTCTACCCCCTTTTGCGAAAATCTTTTTTCCGCTTCCCCCGCAAGCCTTGATAGGCTTGGGTTCCAAACGTGATGCGTCACGGCTGCGTAAGGATTCGGGATGCCTTTCGTACTCTCGCGTGGGTACGGTAAAGGGTTTCTTCGGGATGAGTCGCCGCTTGCGAATTCCCGGCGCGAGAAGGCCGAATTGATGCTAATGTTAATAATCGGTAAG
>JARRNE010000516.1:0-2997 GCA_037385305.1 Chromatiaceae bacterium
TCCCGCACCTCAGGGGGCATATAGGGCGGCACAAAGAACGGGCTCTCCCCCCGCACCTGGCCGTAGGCGCCCTCGGCTCCCCACGGGAGGACCAGCAAACGGGCAGTGGTGCCCCCCCACTGCTCGGCGAGAAAGCGCCGGGGATCGGTGTACCCAAGGCTTAGGGCATAGGCCCGGGAGAAAAGGACCATCTGAGGCCCTATCAACAGGTCCACGACGCCGGGTCGCCGCTTCTCCACCTCCACGGAAAAGGGATGTTCGGGGTCGCGACTGAGCAGATCGCGGAACATTGCCGAGGTCTCCGCGGGCTCGCGCCCCTCGAAGTGCACCCAATCGTAGCCGCGAGGGTCGATGGCCCGGAACTGTGCGGCGGTGAGCTCAGGTAGATCCCGGTAGTGGACAATCGTGCGGCTGCCGTTGGCACGGCCAAGGAGCACGCAGGAGGTTGGTGTCATGCCCCCCTTGACGCGCACGCAGCGGGAAGGGTCAATCCGGTTGAGGTCGAGATCCGAGAGAACCGCTGCGCCCTGGGGGTCGTCTCCCAGGGTACCTATCCAGCTGCAGGCGTGGCCAAGCTGACTGAGCACAACGAGGCTGTTGGTGACGTTGCCGCCCCTGCGCCACGTTTGACGCAGCGCCCGAACCTCCGTGTCCTCCTCCGGATAGGTGTTCGTCTCATTGACGATGTCCAGTGTTGCAACACCGACACCGAGAATTCGGCGAGGTATGGCCCGCGGCGGCTCACTCATCCCGGGCGACCCGGAATCCGATGATATTGATCCGGGTGTCCGGTGCAAACCGATGCCGCGAAGTACCCCGCGTTGACTCCGCCGGCTTGTTGAACGCGCCGCTGCGCGCGACCCGGGCGGCACAGCCGGCGTCCTCCCAGGGGTGTCCGTCCGTAGGCGCACCGACATAGCTCGAGTGATAGCAATCTTCCACCCACTCTATGACGTTGCCAACTGTGTCGTAGAGGCCGAAAGGGTTCGGCGAAAAGCTCGCCACAGGCGCCGTGGACCGATTATCCCAACGGCTTCCGCAATCGAAGCAAACCGCCCGTCCATGACCTTTACGGTACCCCCACCAGAAGGTAGACGGCTGTCCCGCCCGGGCCGCGTACTCCCATTCGGCCTCGCTGGGCAGTCGGTAGCGCTTTCCCGTCTGCGCCGAGAGCCACTCCGTGTAGCCCTTTGCATCCCCCCAGCTCACGTCGACCACCGGTCGCCGCCCCCGGCCCCAGCCAAAATCCCTTGGCAGCCGCCCCCCCGTGGCTCGCGCGTAGCGGTCATATTCGTCGAAGGTCACCTCGGTCGCCCCGATCAGGAAAGGCTGTAGCCGCACCTCATGGGGCGGCCCGTCGTCGTCGGTGGGCAAGGTCCGCGACCAACCCATTTCGAAGGGCCCTCCGGGCAGCGCGATCATCAGTGGGGCCGAGCTTCCGTCGTGGAGCCGGCCCCGGAAGGTTCGGGCCTCAACCGCGGCGTGACGGGGCTTTGTCTGCTGCCCTGGATCAACCCCGCCCTTCTTCGCATTGACGACGGCGGCGACGCGCTGTGGGGGGCCACCCGAGCTCGACGTTGTGCTGGCCTCCACCCTTGCGCTCGCCAGCAAATCAGGGCGCAACCATAGAACGCCTCCAGCCGCAAAACCCACCGCGACAGCGCCGCCCAGCGCGAGTCCGACCAGAAAGCGGCGGTCGCGCAGCACCGGGACCGTCGTCCGCAGCGGCAAAAAGGCAGGGGCGTCCCTCTCTGAGGAAGCCGACAGGGCCGCCAGCCGTTCACCCATCTGCTCACGTTCTCTGCCGAGATTCGCGGCGAGCTCGCGGGCTTCGGCAAGCAGCAGCCTGTTCTGCTCGAGGTTTTGCTTCAGGCCGTCATAGGCCCGGTGGTGGTCTTCCAGCTCATCTTCCAGACGGCGGCATTGCGCGGCCGTGATGTCCACCACGCGCTCCTTCTCCCGAAGGGCCTTGCGCAAGGTATCCAGCTCCTGCCGCCGCGCGATATCCTCGGTCGCCTTGTCTACGTCCCGTTCCGGATGCGCCAGCCCCCGCACCGCGGCCAGATCGTGCCGCAGGTGGGCAAGCTCTTCCTCGGCCTCCGCCCTAAGGCGAGCCAGCTGGTCACGCAGCGACTGCACGTCTTCCTGGATGCTGTAAGTGTCGTTCATAAGCTGTTCCCGGGCACCGCGATTCTGCCGCTCGGCTCACGGGCGTTACAATCGGGGCCGGACCTCGCCTCGCTTCGCTCCCTCTCGTTGCGCCCTGGAGGCGTATGCCCATCGAGCGATCAAGAGCTTACCCGCAACCATCCAACCAAATTGTTACAGCTATCACATGAAGGCAAGCCGGGGCGTCATCGCAGCGGGCCATCCCAAGACGGCAGAGGCCGCCGGCACCGCGTTGGCCGCGGGCGGAACCGCCTTCGACGCCGCGGTTGCGGCTTGCTTTGCCGCATGCGTGACGGAGCCGGTGCTGGCGTCCCTCGGCGGCGGAGGGTTCATGCTCGCCAGGCCGGCTCAGGGAGCGCCGCTGCTCTACGATTTCTTTGCTCAGACTCCCCGCCATAAGCGAATGGAAAGGGACACCGATCTAAGGCCTGTCCTGGTCAACTTCGGCGATGCTACCCAGGAATTCCACATCGGGTTCGGATCGATCGCCACGCCCGGGGCCATCGCCGGGCTGTTTGCCATCCACCGCGACCTCTGCCGCCTGCCGCTGTCGGTACTCGCAGCCCCCGCCCGCGACTTCGCACGCAGGGGATTGATGGTCAACGCAGCCCAGTATCAGCTTGCGACGATTGTCGAGCCAATCCTGCGCGTCAGCGCCGAGGCCTTTGCTGCGCATGCCTCCCCCTCCCGGCCCGGCGATCTCGCCCTGCCCGGCGAGACCTTGCACCAGCCCGACTTGGCTAAGGCGCTCGAGCTGCTGATAACAGAAGGTCCGGGGTTGTTCTACGAGGGCGACTGGGCCGAGCTCCTGGTCGCCGACTGCGCCCG
>JARRNE010000517.1:0-2996 GCA_037385305.1 Chromatiaceae bacterium
AACCGTCGACGGCCTGGTCAACGCCGAACTCGCCGCCTGCCCAGCCGAGGCTTTCTACGCAGAGGAGGCGATTGCCGCTCGGTTGGCGCTTGTGCAGCCGGGCGTTGCGGCGCTCATCCCAAATGTCATTAGGGTCGCGCGGGGGAGAGTCCGGGGCTTCGCTCCAGCCGCGTCGGCGTTCGTTGGCAAACTGAATGCGCGGTATGGCGCGCAAGCCGTAGGGGATCGGTAGACTTCGTGCGTTGAGGTGCTCGTCGCCGTCGTCCTCGCTGAAGTAAAACCCGCGCGTCCAAGTGCCGTCGCTTGCGAAGGCGTGCAGGGCGGTCAGCCAGGGGAGCTTTTAGAGGGCGACGTACGCCTCGCCCTGCTCCCAGGTGGCGCTGGGCTTGTGGGCGAAATAGCAGAGGAACCGGCCGTCGGGCGAGAGATCGGAGCGCCGTGGGAAAATGCGTCCGTGAAACCAGGCGCCGGGTTCGTAGCGACGCCGCGCGAGATCCCAGCGGCCCACCTGCGACCAGCTCGCCGGCCCGCGGCGAAACACCGCCACAATCGGCGCCCGTGTTGCGACGAGACAGTAGAGGCGCGGAGGCACCTGAGGCTGGTTCACGCCACCCTCCCGAGGCAGGTATCGGTTGGCCGGCACCGGGGTGCGAGCCCGTCAGCTGTTCTTGACCACGGCGGATCGAACGCCAAGCCCCAACAGTGAAACGGCCGGCGGGTCTCGCTCCCGCACGGGCAGGCTGCCGCCATCGGCGAGTCCACTCGCCAGACGTTCGAGGGGGATACCTGTCGTCTGGCTTCCATCTTCACTGCGGCGCGACCCTGGGGGCTGTGCCGTTTCACGCGGCTCGCCGCGAGCGAACTTGCAGCGCGAGACTCAACAGCCAGCCCACACCGGCGAATGCCAGACTGACACCAAGCAGCGCCGAGTAAACCCAGATCCCGGGCTTGACGCCGCCCTGACCGAAGCCAAGCACGGCGAAGAACAGGGCGACGCCGAGGCTCACACTCAGTGCGAACCAAACGACGCTTATCGCAAGCGGCGCGATCCGCCTGGCGCCCTCGGCGAGACCTTGAAGGAAGCGGGCGACGAACAGGGTCTCGAAGCCAACGGCGATGACAGCGGTGAGCGCGAGCAGGCCCCAGAAGACGGTGCCGGCGACCCAGCTTGCGAGACGGGCAGTCCGGCTCGCAGGTGTCGCTCGCGCCTCGCGCAGGCGCGCCAGCCTGGCCACATCGGGGTCCGGTGAGCCCTGCAGAGTGCGAATCGCGACGCGCAGCGCGTCGGAAAGGTGCCCGACCGAACCCGGCGCCATAAGAGCCGTGCGCTGTTGCCGCGCGCTGCCCCCCAGCATCGCCCGCGCAAAGCCGTCCCGGGCCTCAAGATCACCGAGCGGGATAAAGCGAAAGGCGCTGGCGGCGCGAGCGCGGATGGTTGCATCCTCCGCATCGAAGGCGGTAGCGGTGACCCGCGCCCAGTCGACAGCAATGTGCGACACGTGGTGCCGCCCCCACTCCGGGTAGGTGGCGAAGGCCACCCGCCGAAGTGCCGGCTCGTCACTGCCAAAGGCGTACGTGAGGGCGCCGCCGACCAGCGTCGATTGATCACGGCGCTTGACGATTTGCATCAGCGCTTCGGCTCTTACCTCCGCGTCCAAGCCGTCGTCCTCCAGTTTCCGGATGAGCTCCGCAAGATCGTCGCCGGCCAAGGTCAGCGCAATTGCCTCGCGGTGGACGCCGACTGTCCCCACTTCGTTCAAGGCGCTCATCGCCTGCTCCCTGGCCCCGGCCGCCGCCATGACCGCGATCGCGTCGCTTCTGATCGCACCTCGTCGCTCGCTCGCAATATTCCCCACCCGCTCCAGCGCCCATGCGGGCAGCCCCTGTCGCTCTGCCGTCATTCTCAGGGCCGCGAGAGCGGTTCGTGCGGCGGCCGACGGGGTGTCAGCGACCTCAAGCAGCGCTCGCAACGTCTGCTCGCGAAGCGGGCGGTGAGCGCCGAGTCTGCCGAGCACCTGGATGGGCTGCGTACCGGTACCTCCGCTTACCGGATTGATCGCCTCTCGAAAGGCACGCTCCACAGGCTCGTCGAACGACCGGTATTCCGCCATTAGACCGAGGAGCATGGCCGCTTCGCGGTGTTCCCCTCGATGCTCGATCAGGAGTTCCTCCAGCCGCTTCACGAATTCTTCCGGCAGCCCGTGCTTTCGATCCTGGTTGATCAGGGCGACGTCCGCTCCGCGGGATGACCCATTCCCGAGCGTTTCAAAGAGATCGAAGGCTTCTCTCGTGCTGAGCGGCGTTGCGCGCGAACCGAGCGCGAGCATGTCCTGTAGGTCACGCTGTTCCGCGCCTGGGGGGTTCAGCCAAGAAAACCAGACCTTCGAGGTGCCGGCGGTCACCGCGGCAAGTACGGCTACGATGACACGGGCAATAGCGATGAATCGCGAAGGCGCTGAAGGGTTTCGCATGACGGCGGTGCCACCACTCTGTTGCCTCCCGCAGATTAGCAGCAACGCCCTGTCGGAAAGCGGATCGACTGCACGTCTACCGTCGGATCGATGAGGCCCAGTGCTCTCCCGGCCGGTGGCGCTGTCGCCAGCGACCAGCGCGCTGAATTTCGGATCCCCCCAGGTGTGGTGAAGAAAAGGCCGTCAGGCGCGTACGGAGCGCTGAACCCGCATGCTCTGATGGGACATCTATGCATGATGACGCGATTTCGGATTTGGCCCCGCCAGGACCATTCAGCAGACGGTGGTCGCGGGTGCGGAGCAGAGGCGCCTGTAGGCCACCGCCAAGACGCTGACGCGGCGGGCGCAGCGCGAGGCTCCCTATGGCAAGGGCACAGCAAGGCGCGGATCGTCGAGACGAGCCTCCCGAGCGGGGCCGTGAGAACGTGCCGTCTGACGGGGAGCCGCTCAGTCTTGTCAAGATAGAGACTGACCTCCCCGGGGGCAGAACATCGGGAAGGGACAGGTCGACGCCACAGCGGGGCG